>CALKYK010000515.1 GCA_938003715.1 uncultured Gammaproteobacteria bacterium | reverse complement strand
ATCCGCCTCCGCAATCGTCGCCTGATGCTGCCGCAGCAGGGTATCGAATGCCTGAACTACACGTTCGACCTGGGCCGTGCGGCGCAGGCGGTGCGCAACAACCGCACGCTCGACGAACGCAACATCATCGTCTCCTCGTCATACTGGCTGTGGCGCCCCGAGCTCTTCAACGGCACGCGCATCCGGATTGCGTTCGACCTGCCTGACGGCCTCCGCGTGTCGGTGCCGTGGACGCCGGTCGACGATGCACCGGATACCTACCTGCTCGGCCGCTCGCCCGAAAGCGCGAACGCGCCGGTGGTGTTCGGCCGCTTCGACTACCGGGAACTCGAGGTGCCGGGTGCGACGCTTCGGGTCAGCCTGCTGCACGGCGGACAGCCGATGAGGAACGATGCGATCGCAAACTGGATCCAGGCGACCGCGACCGACGTCAGCCTCGCTTACGGGCGCTTCCCGAATCCGTCGCCGCAGGTGGTCGTGATCCCGGTCGGTAGCGCACGCGGTTCGGGACGCAGCGCGGTGCCCTTCGGCCGCGTCGTCCGCGATGGCGGCGAGTCCGTCGAACTGTTCGTCGACCAGTCGCGTTCGCTGGACGAACTGCTCGCCGACTGGACCGCGACGCACGAGTTCAGCCACATGATGGTGCCGTACATCCACCGCGAACATCGCTGGATCTCGGAGGGGTTCGCGCAGTATTACCAGAATGTCCTGCTGACCCGCGCCGGCGCCTACGACGAACGCCACGCCTGGCAGAAACTCTACGAGGGCTACGAACGCGGGCGGCGCTCGCGGCCCGAACTGTCGCCGAACGAGGCTTCGGCCGGCCGCGTACGCTCGAGCCTGATGAAGGTGTACTGGAGCGGCGCGGCGCTAGCGCTGATGGCCGACGTCGAGTTGCGTGCGCGGTCGAACGGCGAGACCTCCCTCGACACGGTGCTCGAGGAATTCCAGCAGTGCTGCCTGCCGTCGGCGACGGTGTGGTCGGGTCAGGAGTTCTTTGCCCGGCTGGATTCCTTCGTCGAAACGCCGGTGTTCATGCCGCTGTACCGGCGCTACGCCGACACGGCCGGCTTCCCCGACGTCAGTGAAACGTTCGCCCGGCTCGGCGTCGTCGTCGACGACGGCCGCGTGCGCCTGAAGAACAACGCGGCGCTGTCGGCGCTGCGCCGCGACATCACGCGACTGGACAGCGCTACCGCGCGCTGGCGGGCGGAACTCGCCACGGACTGATCGGCCGACGAAAGTGCGGCATACTGGGCGGCCGTTTCAAGCATCCCGGATCGTCATGAGCGCAAGCAGCCGCGCCGTATCCATTACGCGCGTCGCCGGCGGCGGCAGGACCGACGCCGACGACCGCGTGGCCGCGGAGGAACCCCTCGAGATCCAGGTCGTCGCCTCGAAGCCGGACGCCGCAGCCGCAAAGTCGCTTTCGATCACGATGCGCACTCCGGGCCAGGACGAGGACCTCGCGGTGGGCTTCCTGTTCACGGAGGGCATCATCACGAGTGCCGACCAGGTCGTACGCATCGACCGCGTCGGGCAGCCCGATGCCGCGAGCGGCGAGCAGAACACCGTGCGCGTGTTGCTGCGCGACGATGTCGACGTCGCGCTGGACAAACTGACCCGGCACTTCTACACGACGTCGAGCTGCGGCGTGTGCGGCAAGGCGTCGCTCGATGCGCTGCACGTGGCCGGCCAGGCATCGCTTGCGGACGTCGGCACGCGGTTCGACGCGGCAGTGCTCTCGGGACTCCCCGACCGCGTGCGCGAGCGGCAGCGCGTTTTCGGCGAAACCGGCGGCCTGCACGCCGCCGCCGTTTTCAATCCGGATGGTGATATTGTCGTCGTGAAAGAAGACGTCGGTCGGCATAATGCGACCGACAAGGCGATCGGCGCGCTGCTCGTCGCGGGACGGTTGCCCGGCCACGAATTCGGGCTGCTGGTGTCCGGGCGGGCCAGCTTCGAACTGATGCAAAAGACGCTGGTGGCGGGAATTCCCCTGCTGGCGGCGGTGGGCGCACCGTCGAGCCTGGCCGTGCAGACGGCTGAAACCTTCGGCATGACGCTGGTCGGTTTCCTGCGCGACGGCGGTTTCAATATTTACGCGGGCAAGACGCGGATCGGGTAGATCGTGATGGCGACGAAGTACGACGCAGCAATCGCAGGCGAAATCATCGGCCGCCACGGCGCGCGGCCGGAGCTGCTGGTGCAGATCCTGCACGACTTCATGGATCGTTACGGCTGCATCACGGACGAGGCGGTACGGCAGCTTGCACGGGAACTGAACCTGTCGCGCGCCGAGGTGCACGGCGTAGTGAGCTTCTATCACGATTTCCGCAGGGAGCCGGCCGGCAGGCATATCGTCAAGATCTGCCAGGCCGAATCCTGCCAGGCCATGGGCAGTCGCCAGCTGACCGCGCACGCGGAGAAGAAACTGGGCGTGGCGCTGGAGGGCACGACCGGCGACAGTGGGATCACGCTCGAACCGGTCTACTGCCTGGGCAACTGCGCCTGCTCGCCGGCGATCATGATCGACGATCGCGTCTTCGGTCGCGTCGACGCGAAACGTTTCGACGGCCTCGTGGCCGCTCTGGACGGAGCCGACGTATGAGCACCGTTTACGTCCCCCTGGAAACCGCGGCAGTATCGCTCGGCGCGGACGAGGTCGCTGCCGCCCTCGCCGATTCGGCAACCGTCGTCCGCAACGGCTCGTGGGGAATGAGCTGGCTCGAACCGCTGGTCGAAGTCGACGTCGGCGGCGAACGCATCGCCTACGGCCCCGTCACGCCGGACGACGTCGACGAACTGCTCGGCGCGGGCCTGCTCGAGGGCGGTGAACACCGTCTGCGGTTGGGGCCGGTGACGGACATTCCCTATTTGGCGCAGCAGGAACGCTGGACGTTCCGCCGCTGCGGACTGATCGACCCGCTGTCGCTCGCGCAGTACGAGGCAGAAGGCGGGTTTGCCGGACTGAAAAAGGCCTTCGACGTTGGACCCCGGGCCACGATCGAAACGGTGAAGACCTCCGGCCTGCGCGGCCGCGGCGGCGCCGGCTTCCCGACCGGCATCAAGTGGCAGACGGTCGCGGACGCAGACGGCGATCAGAAATACGTCGCGTGCAACGCCGACGAAGGCGACAGCGGCACGTTTTCCGACCGCATCCTGATGGAGTGCGACCCGTTCACGCTGATCGAGGGCATGCTGATCGCCGGCTTCGCGACCGGTGCGACCAAGGGATACGTGTACCTGCGCTCCGAGTACCCGCTCGCAAAACGAATCTTCGCCGAAGCGCTCGAAATTGCGCGCAGTGCGGGCTGGCTGGGCGACGATACAGGCGGCAGCGGTTTCGCGTTCGATATCGACCTGCACGTCGGCGCCGGATCCTACATCTGCGGCGAGGAGACGGCGATGCTCGAAAGTCTCGAGGGCAAGGCGGGCGTAATTCGCTACAAGCCGCCGCTGCCCGCGATCGAGGGCCTGTTCGGCAAGCCGACGGTCGTGAACAACGTGGTCACGCTGGGCTCGGTGCCGGACATCCTGGCGAAAGGCGGCGAAGCCTACGCGGCGCTGGGCGTCGGCCGCTCCTGCGGCACGCTCGCGTTCCAGCTCGCCGGCAATATCCGGCGCGGCGGCCTCGTCGAGGCCGCGTTCGGCATCACGCTGCGTGAGCTGATCGAGGACTTCGGCGGCGGCACCGCGTCCGGCCGTCCGCTGCGCGCCGTGCAGGTCGGCGGTCCGCTGGGCGCCTATTTCTCGTCCGCACAGCTCGACACGCCGCTCGACTACGAAGCGTTCGTGGCGCTGGACGCCATGATCGGCCACGGCGGTATCGTCGTGTTCGACGACACCGTGGACATGGCCGAGCAGGCGCGCTTCGCGATGGAGTTCTGCGCCATCGAATCCTGCGGCAAGTGCACGCCGTGCCGGATCGGCTCCGTGCGCGGCGTGGAGGTCATCGAGCGCATCGTGGCCAACGAAAACCGTGACGAAAACCTGACGTTGCTGAAGGACCTGTGCGACACGATGGCGGACGGATCCTTGTGTGCAATGGGCGGATTGACGCCGTACCCGGTGCGGAGTGCGCTGAAATACTTTCCGGAGGATTTCACGCGATGAACGAAGCGCTCGGGAAGCGCAAGAAGGAACTGGAAAAACTGCTCGAAGCAGCCACCTGACGCGTACCTTCCTTACTGCATCGTTGCCTCGTCCCGCGGCGAGGTCGGTTCCTCGCTGAACAGCCAGCGCTCGAGCGGCGCTTTCAGCACGTGCGCAAAAAGAAGATAGCCGCCAACGAGGAGCGCAATACCCCACGGCGGCCGAAACTGCAGCACGAACGCCGGCCAGATCAGCGCCAGGAAGCCGTTGACGAAAGACTCGCTGAAATAACGAAAATACATCTCGACGGCCTGCTCGGTGAGAAAGTCGCCGACGCCTTCCGCCCCTGCAATTTCGTCCGCGAACAGGCGAATTTCCAGGATCACGAACGTGACCACCACGCCGCAAGCGTAATAGCCGCCGCCGCGCGCATCCCAGACGGTGCGTATCGAGCGTTTCAGCAGCCGGCCGAGTTCGCGCGGAAACGCGCGCGGTTCATTGACCAGCGTCCGGCCGAGGCGCGCCGCCTCGCGGCCACGATCGGCCATGCGCCGGAAGAATCCCGGTTTTTTTTCTTTTTCTTTTTTCAGTTCTTGTCGATCTTCGAGATCTTCGTGCCTTCGAGCGTCAGGTTGTACATGAGCCCCTTCGAGCCGAACACGAAGCCGACCACCGGGTCCTTGATGTTGCCGGTGTTGATCTGCTTGCCGGCGCCGAGATCGATCAGAGCCACCGAGCCGTCGATGCCGATCTGCCAGCCCGCGCTGTTGCGGAACTTGGCCAGCGACTCGTTGGTCATGAACGCGATGATGATCGACTTCGCCTGTGCGCCGAGCTGCAGGCCGAACGAACCGGCGGTGGTGCGATAGTACGCGGCGGTCCGCCCGCGCACGCGCAGTGCGCCTTCGCCGGTCTCGGCGCCGAGGCCGATACCGACCTTGATAACGCGTGGAAACACGAGATAGCCGGCGGCCTGGTTCAGGAACACGTCGGCCCCGTCCACCTCGCGCTTGAAATTATCGATGGCCTCGTTGACGCGGGCATCGAGCTCGGCCGCTGTCGCCGCTGCGCCCTGTACCGGCACGAGCATCGCTGCTGCCAGCGCCGCTGCGGCAATGATTCCTGGCACTTTCTTCATGACGATGATTCCTGTGCTGTCAGACGTTGGCTTCGGGGCATCATAGCGCACCCCGTGTGACGCATTACAGACGTCGCAGTTTGCGGACAGTGGCTTAAGGGGAGCTGAACGAGCGGAATTCAGGGCGGAAGCTGGCTCGGCGGCAGCGGCGCGCGGCGGCGGTTCGGCTGCGGCGGGTAGTTCTCGGCGAGATAGTCGAGTATCGCGGCCTCCGTTGCCGCGTCGAACTGCCACAGGTTCTGGGTTGCCTGCATCCAGCGAATCATGTCGAGCCAGGTACGGCGATCCGCGCGCTGGCTCGTCACGATCGCGTGCGAATGGCAGCCGCCGCAGTGGATTCGCACCTGCTGCCAGCCGTCGTCGATGACCAGCCCCGTTGCGGGGTCGATGTCATTTGCCGCGGCCGTCGCGGCGAGCAGCAGGCCGGCGATGAACGCGATGCGCGTCACGCGACGGCCTGCACGGCGATACGGTGGCAGGCGTTGTTCAGGTAGCCGCGCGGGTTCCAGCCGGGCAGTACGACCGGCTGCGAGCGACCGCGGTCGTCGACCGCGCGCGCCCAGATCTCGTAGTAGCCGGGCTCCGGGAACGCGACCCCCGTACGCCAGCGCTGCCAGGCCAGGCGATTCACCGGCACGTCAAGTTCCGCCGGCTGCCAGGTCGCGCCGAAATCCGTCGACGTGAAGAGCTGGCGCACTTCGCGATCGCCGGCCCAGGCATGGCCGCGGACCTCGAGCGGCTCGTCGGCCGCGTGCGTGATGCCGGAGCGCGGAAACGTGATCAGCGACTTGACCGGCATGGACTGGATGACGCACATGTCCGCGTCGGCGACTTCGGCGCCCGGTGCGACCGGCCGGCACGGCACCCGGTAGGACTGGCCGAGCATTTTTTCGCCGTCGTGCACCCGGTCGCGGACGAGGATGGTTTTCACCCATTTGCCGCTGACCGAAGCGGGCCAGCCGGCACACACGATGCGCACCGGGAACCCGTGCAGGAGCGGCAGCGGTTCACCGTTCATTGCCCAGACCAGCAGCGACTCGTCTTCTAATGCCTTGGCAAGCGGCACGCCGCGCGAGATCGGCAGCTTGTCCGGATCGCCGGAAAGGTGCCGATCGGCGCCCTCCCAGGCGATGTAGACGGCGTCGTCGCGAACACCGACATCGTCGAGCACGTCGCGCAGGCGAGCGCCGGTCCACTCGGGGCAGCCGACGGCGCCGGTGGTCCACTGGTTGCCGCGCGCGGGCGGATAGAACTCGGACCGGCCGTTGCCGCCGCATTCGATCTGCAATTGCAGCGTGTGCGCCGTGAACCGTGACTTTATATCGCCGAGCGTCATCGTTTTGGCCCGCCGCACGGATTCGCCGCCGAGCGCAATTGGCCAGCTGTCCGCATCGATGCCGTCGACGTCGGGCGGGATGCCGTTGTTGCGCACGAACAGGCGCGAGGCCGGTGTGACCGGATCGTCGAGCAGGTGCGCCGGCGTCTCGGCATTGATCGGCCGGTCGTTCAACACGCGCAGCTCTTCTTTGCCAGCTATTACGAATCGGTCGCCTTCCTGCGCCAGCGCGACCGGTACGAGCCCGCGCGGCAGCAGGTGGCCGAACGGGATGCCGAGGCCGAGCGCCGCCCCCATCGCGCCGAGTGTGCCGGCGCCGACGAACTGGCGGCGACTGAGCTTGCGTCGCGTCGCCTTTCTGCGCTTTTTCATTGCATTACCTTTGCCGCCTCGAGCATGGCCTCGATCATCGATTCGATCGTTTGCGCGAGTTTCGCCGCGCGCCGCTCATCATAGCGCAAGCTTTTTTCGTCGATGTACGTGCGCTGCGAGAGCTCGAGCTGCAGCGCGTGGAAGCCGTCTTCCGGCTGCCCGTAGTGACGCGTGATGTAACCGCCGCGGAAGCGCCCGTCGAGCACCGACGAATACGGCGTACGTGCCGCAGCCTGCATGACGGACTCGACAAGCGGCGGCGACGCGGACCTGCCGCCGTTGCTGCCGATATTGAGGTCGAGCAAGCGGCCGTCGAACAGCGCCGGCACCTCGCTCGCAATCGAGTGCGCGTCCCACAGCAGCGCATAGCCGTGCTCGTCGCGTATCGCGTCGACCACGCCGCGCAGCATGTCGTGCCAGGGCCGCCAGTAGCGTTCGACGCGTTCAGCCTTTTCCGCGTCACCGACCTCGCCCCCGCCCGCGTACAGCGGCTCGCCCGCAAACGTTCGCGACGGGAAGCGACCGG
>CALKYK010000514.1 GCA_938003715.1 uncultured Gammaproteobacteria bacterium | reverse complement strand
CACTCAAGGGCCCCTATTTCGACGGTGCGCAGTTCATCGACGAAGCCATCGAGGCGGACGCCGCCGGCGCCGTGGTCAGCGGCAAGGTCGACACCGACCTGCCGACAATCGTTGTCGACGACACCATGGCGGCACTCGGAACGCTGGCGTCGAACTGGCGCCAGCAGATGCGCGCCACCGTGATCGGCATCACCGGCTCCAACGGCAAGACGACGCTGAAGGAGATGCTCGCGAGTTGCCTGACGCAGTCGGCCGAGACGCTGGCGACGATCGGCAACCTGAACAACGAGATCGGCCTGCCGCTGATGCTGTTGAAGCTGGATCCCAAGCACCGTTATGCCGTGATCGAGATGGGCGCCAACCACGCCGGTGAAATCGCCTACCTGACCTCGCTCGCGGCGCCGAAGATCGTCGCGATCACGAACGCTGCACCGGCGCACCTCGAGGGCTTCGGCTCGGTCGAGGGTGTCGCCAAGGCGAAGGGCGAGATCCTCACCGGCCCGACGCCGCCCGAAGTCGCGGTACTGAACGCCGACGACGATTACTTCACGTACTGGAAATCGCAGGCGGGCGACGCGCGCATCATCACGTTCGGCCTGTCGGCGTCCGCGGACGTGCGCGCGACCGAGATCACGACGACCGACGTCGGCTCCTCGTTCACGCTGCACCTGCTCGGCGAAACGGTGGATGTGTCGCTGCCGCTTGCCGGCAAGCACAACGTGGCGAACGCCTGCGCGGCTGCGGCCATTGCGTGTGCGCTGGAAATCGACGCGGACGAGATTCGCACCGGGCTCGAGGCCGTGCAGCCGGTTGCCGGCCGGTTGCAGCCGGTCACCAGCGCGAGCGGCGCGACGCTTTTCGACGACAGCTACAACGCCAACCCGGTGAGTGTGCAGGCAGCTGCGGAATTCCTCGCCGCGCAGCCCGGGCGCAGCTGGCTGGTGCTCGGCGACATGGCGGAACTGGGCGGTGACGCCGCGCTGCTGCACGCGCACACCGGCTGGGTCACGCGCGAAGCGGGCGTCGAGCACCTGCTCGCCACCGGCACGCTGTCGCGGCACACGGTCGATGCCTTCGGCAAGGGCGCGCACTGGTACAAGAACGTCGACGCGCTGGTTACCGACCTCAGGAAGTCGATCGGTGAAGGCGACGTCGTCCTGGTCAAGGGCTCGCGCTCGAGCGGCATGGAGCGCGTCGTGAATGCGCTGATCGAAAACGACGAAGCGGCGGAGGACGACGACTGATGCTTCTTTACGTCACAAACTCCCTCGCCCAGTTCGAGTCCGGCTTAAACTTCTTCAACTACCTGACGATGCGCGCCATCCTGGGCGCGCTGACCGCGCTGGTGCTGTCTTTCGTCATCGGGCCGAAGATGATCGCGCGCCTGAGCATGAACCAGGTCGGCCAGCCGGTGCGCAGCGACGGTCCGGAATCGCACCTGCCGAAGGCGGGCACGCCGACGATGGGCGGCGCGCTGATCCTGACGGCAATCGTCGTCAGCACCGTGCTGTGGGCCGATCTCGAGAACCGCTTCATCTGGATCGTGCTGTTCGTGACGCTGGCGTTCGGCGTGATCGGCTATGTCGACGACTATCGCAAGCTGATCCTGCAGGACCCGAAGGGCCTGTCTGCGAAACAGAAACTGTTCTGGCAGTCGGCCGCGGCGCTGATCGCGGCGATCGCGCTGTACCTCCTGGCAACGGACGAGGTCAGCACGTCGCTGCTGATTCCGTACTTCAAGGACCTGGCGCTGCCTCTCGGCATGTTCCAGGTCGTCGTAACTTTCCTTTTCATCGTCGGCTTTTCCAACGCCGTCAACCTGACCGACGGGCTCGACGGGCTCGCGATCATGCCGACGGTGCTGGTCGGTGGCGCACTCGGCGTTTTCGCCTACGTCACCGGCAACGTGAATTTTTCCGAATACCTGGGCATCCCGTACGTGGCGGGCACCGGGGAGATCCTGGTCTTTTGCGCGGCACTGGCCGGCGCGGGACTGGGCTTCCTCTGGTTCAACACGTACCCGGCACAGGTGTTCATGGGCGATATAGGTGCACTTTCGCTTGGTGCAGCTCTGGGTGTTGTAGCGGTCGTCGTCCGGCAGGAGATCGTGCTGGCCATCATGGGCGGAGTATTTGTCGTCGAAACCGTCTCGGTGATGATCCAGGTGGCGTCTTACAAGCTGACCGGCCGGCGCGTGTTCCGGATGGCGCCGCTACACCACCATTTTGAGTTGAAGGGCTGGGCCGAGCCGAAAGTGATCGTGCGTTTCTGGATCATCACGGTGATCCTGGTGCTGATCGGGCTGGCAAGCCTGAAGATACGATGAGCAAGGCAAGCCGCGAAAAATCGGCCGGCGGCGAAGCGTTGCGGCCGCTCGTACTCGGTCTCGGCACGACCGGGCTTTCCGTCGCGCGCCATTTCCGGCGCAGCGGGACCCGAGCGCGCTACGCCGACAGCCGCGCCGCGCCGCCCGGCCTCGACACACTGAAGACGATCGATGCCGAGGCAGAAGTGGTACTGGGCCCGCTGTCGATCGAGCTGCTGCACAACGCGGGTCCGCTGGTGGTGTCGCCGGGAATTGCGGACACCGATCCGTTCCTCGCCGCGGCGCGCGAAGCCGGCGCCGAAATCGTCACCGACATCGACCTGTTCGTCGCCGCGGCGAAAGCGCCGTTCGTGGCGATCACCGGCTCGAACGGCAAGAGCACGGTGACGACACTCGTTTCGCTGATGTGCCAGGCGGCCGGCCGCAAGGGCCCGGCGGGCGGCAATCTCGGCGTGGCGGCGCTGGACCTGCTCGACGATGCGTCGCCCGACTACTATGTCCTCGAGCTGTCCAGTTTCCAGCTGCAGCGAACGCGATCGCTGCCCGCCAGTGTTGCGGTGCTGCTCAATATATCCGCCGACCATCTCGACTGGCATCGCTCGGAAGCGGAGTACCGCGATGCGAAGTACCGCATCTTCGCGGAGGCGAAGGCGGCGGTCGTCAATCGCGACGACCCGGACGTCGCGGACCGGCTGCCCGATTCGATTCCGGTGCTGTCGTTCGGCCTCGATGCGCCGGACGACGGTCACTACGGCCTGCGCGAGGCGCACGGCGCCACGTTCCTCGCACGCGGCGAGGAGCTCCTGCTCGACGTCGCCGATCTCGCACTGGTCGGCGTGCACAACCAGGCCAATGCGCTGGCGGCACTCGCCACCGGCGAACTGATGGGTCTCGACACGGCGCCGATGCTGCAGG
Organism: uncultured Gammaproteobacteria bacterium; assembly: GCA_938003715.1. Classification (GTDB taxonomy): domain Bacteria; phylum Pseudomonadota; class Gammaproteobacteria; order Steroidobacterales; family Woeseiaceae; genus SZUA-117. Next base: position 425 of record CALKYK010000514.1, on the reverse strand, counting down.
TGCTGCACGAGTTTCCCGGGCTGCCGCATCGCATGCAGCGCGTCGCCGACATCGGCGGGGCGACCTGGATCAACGATTCCAAGGCGACCAACGTCGGCGCCGCGATCGCATCGGTTAACTCGGTGCGCGGGCTCGTCGTATTGATCGCGGGCGGGCAGGGCAAAGGCGGCGACTTTGCGAAGCTCGCGTCCGAGACCGCGCACAGGCTGCGCGCGCTGCTCCTGATCGGGGAGGATGCGCCGAAGATCGAGGCCGCATTCGCCGGCAAGGTTGCCACGGAGCACTGCGGCAACCTGGCGGCCGCCGTAAATCGGGCTGCCGAGATCGCCGAGCCGGGCGACACGGTGCTGCTTGCGCCGGCGTGTGCCAGCTTCGACCAGTATCCGAATTACCAGGCACGCGGCGACGACTTTCACCGCCGCGTC
>CALKYK010000513.1 GCA_938003715.1 uncultured Gammaproteobacteria bacterium | reverse complement strand
ATGGGACACGCCTTCCCGCGTGCGATACCCCCCCTTGCCATACGGCTGGTTGTCGCCCTGGCGCTTCTCCGTCTGCACCACGCCGCGCTGCTCGTCGAGCTTCTCCTGCGTCACCGCCCCGAGCAGGTGGCCCATGCGATCCGATTCCATCCACAGCGCGAGGTCCAGCGCGGTCTTCGGCACGGTCTGGAAGTAGTTCGTACGGTCGAAGTTCGTCGTGCCGTTCATGCCGGTCGCGCCGACCCGTTCGAACGGCTTGAAGTACTCGTCGTCATAGTTCTCGGTGCCGTTGAACATCAGGTGCTCGAAGAGGTGGGCGAAGCCGGTCTTGCCGGCCGGTTCGTTCTTGGAACCCACGTGATACCAGACGTTGACCGCGACGATTGGCGCCTTGTGATCCTGGTGCACGACCAGTCTCAGACCGTTGTCGAGCGTGAACTCGGTGAAATTGATGTCGATATCGCTTGCGCGAAGCGGGTCGCTCGACAGCGAAAACGCGACGACAACCGTCGCCGCGACGAATGCGGATCGTTTCATGGCGCCTCTCGGGCAGATTCTGCGAATGGAAGTTTTGCTCGACAATTGTAGTCAATGACTGACAAAAAAGGGCGGGGTTCCATTACCATTGCGGTCCCCGACAGGTCCGGAACCAGGTTTTTGCATGACTGACGACGCGGCGCGGCGCAAGCTCTATCCCCCGATCGAACCCAATCACAGCGCGTACTTCGACCTGGGCGACGGGCACAGGATGTATTACGAGGAGTGCGGAAATCCGCACGGCAAGCCGGTCGTTTTCATTCACGGCGGGCCGGGCGGCGGCTGTTCGCCGAACATGCGCCGCTTCTGGAACCCGGACGTCTACCGCATCGTGCTGTTCGATCAGCGCGGGGCGGGCCGCAGCACGCCGCATGCATCGCTCGAGAATAATACGACCGCGGACCTGATCGACGATATCGAGATTCTTCGTTCCGCATTGCAGATCGACCGGTGGCAGATCTTCGGCGGTTCCTGGGGCAGCACGCTCGGTCTCGCCTATGCGCAGGCGCACCCGGACCGTGTGACCGAGCTGGTGCTGCGCGGCATTTTCCTGGCACGGAAAAAGGAGGTCGACTGGCTCTATCAGCACGGCGCAAGCGAGATTTTCCCGGATCGCTGGCAGGGGTTCCTGAAACCGATACCGAAAGGCGAACGAAAAAATCTCGTACAGGCCTTTTACAAGCGCCTGACGAGCGACGACGAAAAAATCCGGCTCGATGCCGCGAAAGCCTGGTCGGTGTGGGAGGGCACGACGAGCACGCTGTTGCCGAACCAGGACATGGCCGACGATTTCGCCGATCCGGACCTCGCTGTCGCGCTGGCACGAATCGAATGCCATTACTTCGTCAACGGCGCCTTCCTGAAGGAGGGTCAGCTGCTCGAGAACATCTCCCGCGTCCGGCAGATTCCCGCCGTGATCGTCCACGGTCGCTACGATATCGTCTGCCCTGCGGTGTCGGCGTGGGAACTGGCCCGGGCGTGGCCGGAGGCAAAGCTCCGCATCGTGCCCGACGCCGGCCACTCGGCATTCGAACCCGGTAACGTACACGAACTCGTGATGGCGACGGACGCCTTCGCCTGAGCCAGGGAAACGCAATGGCAAAGCTGCTTATAAAGAATGCAAGGCTCGTCAACGAAGGCGAGATTCGCGAAACGGACGTACTGATCAGGGGCGATCGCATCGACAAGATCGCGTCGGACATATCGGCCGACGGTGTTTCCGAGGTTCTCGATGCCGGTGGCAAGTTCCTGCTGCCGGGCATGATCGACGACCAGGTGCACTTCCGCGAGCCGGGCCTGACCCACAAGGGCGACATGGCGAGCGAATCCGCGGCCGCGGTTGCCGGCGGCGTCACCAGCTTCATGGACATGCCGAACGTGAATCCGCAGACGACGACCGTCAGCGCGCTCGCGGACAAGTACGAGATGGCGAAGAATCGCTGCCGCGCGAACTACGGTTTCTATCTCGGCGCGACGAACCGCAACATCGAGGAAATCAAGGCGCTCGAGGTCGGCGACGCCTGCGGCATCAAGGCGTTCATGGGCGCGTCGACCGGCGACATGCTGGTTGACGATCCGGAGGCCCTCGACCTGCTTTTCGCCCACGCGCCGGTCATCGTGGTCACGCACTGCGAACATTCGCCGACGATCCGCGACAACGAGGCGAAGGCGAAAGCGGAGTTCGGCGAGCAGGTACCGATGTCCGAACATCCGCGCATCCGTTCCGCGAACGCGTGCCTGCTGTCGTCCAGCCAGGCCGTCGACCTCGCGCGCCGGCACGACGCGCTGCTGCACGTGCTGCACCTGACCACGGCGATCGAGATGGGGCTGTTCTCCAAAGCGCATCGCAGTGAAAAGCGCATCACGGCCGAGGTCTGCGTGCATCACCTGTGGTTCGACGAAAGCCGCTACAAGGACCTCGGCACGCGCATCAAGTGCAACCCGGCGATCAAGACGGCCGACGACCGCAGCGCGCTGATCGAGGCCGTCAACAACGGACGCATCGATATCATCGCGACCGACCACGCGCCGCACACGGTCAGCGAGAAAGGAAAGTCCTATTTCAAGGCGCCGGCGGGATTGCCGCTGGTGCAGCACGTGCTGCTTTGCCTGTTCGACATGGTCGATGCGGGCTACTTCAGCGTGGAGACGATCGTCGACAAGACGGCGCACGCAGTGGCCGACATTTTCGGCGTCGTGGATCGCGGCTACGCACGCGAGGGCTACTACGCGGATTTTGTCATAATGGATACGGACAGCCCGTATACGGTCAGCACCTCGAACCTGTTGGCCAAGTGTCACTGGTCGCCGTTCGACGGGCATACGTTCGGGGCTTCGGTGGACACGACGATCGTCAACGGTATCGTCGCCTACCGGGATGGCGAGGTCACCGACGAGGTCGCCGGTCGCCGTCTCGATTTCACGCGCGCGCGGTAGGCGCGCCGGCCGGCGTTTCGGGGCCGGAAAGCCCGGCGCGCGGGCGGTTTACTTTCCGCATGATCAGGTTATGCTACGCGCAATGAACGCTTGCCTCGTCCCGGAACGCGCTCCCTGAAAGCCTGCCGGGCACCTCAAAGATGAAACCCACCGACACGACGCATCCGGACTACTTCCACAAGGTCGTCGACTGCCAGTGGGCCTGCCCCGCGCACACCGACGTGCCCAACTACATCCGGCTGATCGCCCAGGGCCGGTTTTCGGACGCCTACATGCTGAACCGGGAGTCGAACGTCTTTCCCGGCATACTGGGGCGCGTGTGTGACCGCCCGTGCGAGCCCGCCTGCCGGCGTGGACGCGTCGAGGCCAAGCCGGTCGCAATCTGTCGCCTGAAACGCGTCGCGTCCGACTATCGCGACGACATCACTGCGCGACTGCCGAAAGCCGCCGCCAGGAAGAACGGCAAGAAGATCGCCCTGATCGGCGCCGGCTGTGCGTCGCTGACCGTCGCCAACGACCTGCTGCCGCTCGGCTACGACGTCACGATATTCGAGCAGCTGGACGCCACCGGCGGCCTGATGCGCACCAACATCCCGCAGTTCCGCCTGCCGCCGAAGATTCTCGACGAGGAGATCGGCTACATCCTGGATATGGGTGCCAGGCTCGAACTCGGACATCGCATCGACAGCCTGCGCGAGATGCTCGAGAGCGGCGGCTTCGATGCGATATTTGTGGGCACCGGTGCGCCGCGTGGCAAGGAGCTGAATCTCCCGGGCCGCAACGAAACGCAAAACATTCACATCGGCATCGACTGGCTGGAGTCGGTGGCGTTCGAGCACACCGAATCGATCGGCGAAAAGGTGCTGATCATCGGCGTCGGCAACACCGCGATGGACTGTTGTCGCACGTCGTTGAGGCTCGGCGCCAACAACGTCAAGGTCATGGCGCGCAAGCCGCGTGGCTTTTTCAAGGCATCCGACTGGGAGCTCGAGGACGCGGAGGAAGAAAACGTCGAAATCGTCGTCAATCACTCGCCGAAGGAGTTCGTGATTGAGAACGGCAGGCTCACCGGCATGAAGTTCGACGTCATGGAATACAACATCGACGCGAACGGCCGCATCGACCGGGGCACGGCGGTCGACGAGGTCACGCTGCCCTGCGACGACGTGATCCTCGCCATCGGCCAGGAAAATGCGTTTCCCTGGATCGAGCGCGACATCGGCATAGAGTTCGACGAATGGGATTGCCCTGTCGTCGACGAGACGACGATGATGTGCACGCGCGACGGCGTGTTTTTCGGCGGCGATTCCGCGTTCGGTCCGAAAAACATCATCTGGGCGGTGGCGCATGGTCACGAGGCGGCAATCTCGATCCACAAGTACTGTCATGGCGAGGATCTGTACGACCGGCTGCCGCACGGCATGAACCTGTCAACGCAGAAGATGGGCATCCACGAGTGGAGTTTCTCCAACGATTACGATCCGGCCGAACGCCGGCTGATGCCGCACGTCGACCTGAAGGAGCGCTTCAAGAAGCTCGACATCGAAGTGGAACTCGGGTTCACGGCGGAGCAGACCCTGCAGGAAGTCGAGCGCTGCCTGAACTGCGACGTGCAAACGGTGTTCACGTCGAACCTGTGCATCGAATGCGACGCCTGTATCGACGTTTGTCCGGTCAACTGCCTGACGATCACCGAGAACGGCGACGAGCAGGACCTGCGCCAGCGGCTCTCCGCGCCGGCGGAAAACCTCGAACAGGATCTGTATGTGTCCGAGGGGCTGCCGCAGACCGGGCGGGTAATGGTCAAGGACGAGGATCTCTGCGTGCACTGCAGCCTGTGCGCGGAACGCTGCCCGACCGGCGCCTGGGACATGCAGAAGTCGACGCTGCTCATCCCCTACGCAAGGGACGAAGCAAACCGCGACCGGCGACGGAAGGCGGCAGCAGGCTGAACGGGTTGCATACCGGTGTCCAGGATTAACGACGTCGTCATCAAGATCGCCACGGTCAACGGTACCGGGTCGGCCAGCGCGAACGGACTGCTGATGAAGTCCATCTTCCGCATGGGCATCCCCGTGGTCGGCAAGAATTACTTCCCGTCGAACATCCAGGGCCTGCCGACCTGGTACGAGGTGCGCGTCACCGGCAAGGGCTATCGCGCACGCACGGAACGCGTGGACATCATGGTCGCGATGAACGCGCAAACCTACCGGCGCGACATGGCGGAGGTCGCCTCCGGCGGCTGGCTGATCTACGACTCGACCTGGCCGCGCAGCAAGCTGCTCGACCGCGACGACATCCACATCATCGGCGTGCCGCTGTCACGCCTGTGCAACGAGCACTTCGACGGTGCCCGGGCGCGCATTCTGATGAAAAACATCGCCTACGTCGGCGCGCTGGCGGCCCTGCTCGAGATCGACCTCGACGTCATCACCACGCTGCTCGAAGAGACGTTCGCCGCAAAGAAGAAGCTGGTACCGTCCAACCTCGAAGCGATCCGGCTTGGCTACGACTACGTCCGGGAAAACTATTCCTGCCCGCTGCCGATCCGGGTCGAGAAGATGGACAAGACCCGCGGGCACATCATCATCGACGGCAACACCGCGGCCGGCCTTGGCTGCGTCTATGCGGGCGCAACCGTCGGCGCCTGGTACCCGATCACGCCGTCGACGTCGCTGATGGACGCGTACAAGGCGTTCTGCAAGCAGTACCGGATGGACGAGGACGGACGCAAGCGCTTCTGCATCGTGCAGGCCGAGGACGAGCTCGGCGCCAACTGGATGGGCGCGCGCGCGTTCACGCCGACCAGCGGCCCGGGCATAGCGTTGATGAGCGAGTTCATCGGCTTCGCGTACTACGCCGAAGTGCCCGCCGTGATTTTCGACGTGCAGCGGACCGGACCGTCGACCGGCATGCCGACGCGCACGCAGCAGTGCGACCTGATGATCTGCGCGTACGCGTCGCACGGCGACACGAAGCACCCGCTGCTGTTCCCGGCGAACCCCGAGGAATGCTTCCACATGTCGGTCACCGCCTTCGACCTGGCCGACCGGCTGCAGACGCCCGTCATGGTGCTGTCCGATCTCGACATCGGCATGAACGACTGGATGTGTCCCGACCTCGAATGGGATGAGAGCTACCGGCCCGATCGCGGCAAGGTGCTGACCCCCGAGCAGTTCGAGTCGATGGAGAAATTCCATCGCTATCTCGACGTCGACGGCGACGGCATCCCGTACCGTACGCTGCCCGGCGAGCATCCGAAGGGCTCGTATTTCACCCGCGGCTCGGGCCACACCAAATACGGCGCCTACACAGAGGACTCGGCCGAGTACCAGGAGGTCGTCGACCGCCTGCTGGTCAAGTGGGAGACGGCGCGCAAGCTGGTGCCTGAACCGGAAATCGCCTGGTCCAAGTTCAACAAGAACGCGATTCTGACGCTGGGCAGCGGGGACGGCGCCGTCAGGGAGGCGCTGGATATCCTCAAAGACAAGAACGTCGGTCTGAACTATTGCCGCGTCAAGGCCTTTCCGTTCAGTGACGCCGTCACGGATTTCATCGACAAGCACGATCGTGTCTACGTCGTCGAGCAGAATCGCGACGGCCAGCTTCGCTCGATGCTGATTCTGGATGCCGAAGTGGAGCCGAAGAAACTGGTCTCGCTGCTGCACTACTACGGCATGCCGAGCAGCGCCGACTTCGTCGTCCATCGACTGCTCGCGGAAGTCGCGAAGGGCCAGGCCGCCTGACCGGCGAGGAAGAAACCATGAGCTACATCGCGAAACCCAAGGTCACTCACCCGAAGCTCAAGAAAAACGAGCTCGGGCTCACGGTGCGCGACTACGAAGGCACCGTATCCACTCTGTGCGCCGGCTGCGGCCACGACTCGATCACGGCGGCGATCATCCAGGCGGTGTTCGAGCTCGGTATGGAACCGCACAAGCTGGCGAAGATGAGCGGCATCGGCTGTTCGTCGAAGACGCCGGCGTATTTCGTCAGCCAGTCGCACGGCTTCAACTCGGTACACGGGCGCATGGCTTCGGTCACGACCGGCGCGAACGCGGCCAACCGCGACCTCACCTATATCGGCGTGTCGGGAGACGGTGATTCGCTGTCGATCGGCATGGGCCAGTTCGCGCACGTGATCAGGCGCAATCTGAACATGTGCTACATCATCGAGAACAATGGCGTCTACGGTCTGACCAAGGGCCAGTACTCCGCGTCGGCGGACGTCGGCAGCAAGGCGAAGAAAGGGCCGGCTAACCGGCAGATGCCGATCGACCCGATCAGCACCGCGATCGGGCTCGGCGCGACCTACATCGCGCGCAGTTTCTCCGGCGACAAGCAGCAGCTCGTGCCGCTCATCAAGGGCGCGCTGACGCACCGTGGATTCGCGCTGCTCGACGTCATCAGCCCCTGCGTGACGTTCAACGATCACGAAGGCTCGACCAAGAGCTACGCGCACACGCGCAAGCACTTTCACCACGTGATCGACGCCGACTTCATTCATCCGAAAGAGGAAATCGTCGCCGCCTACAACGAGGGCGAGGCGATGCCGGTGGAGCTGCACGACGGCAGCAAAATCGTGTTCCGCAAGCTGAACGAGGACTACGATCCGACCAGCCGCTCCGCTGCCTTCGCTTTCCTTCGCGACAGTGAGAATGCGGGCGAGATCATCACCGGTCTCCTGTACATCGACGAGGAAATGGGAGACATGCATCACCTGTCCGGCAGCGTCGACGAACCTCTGTCGAAGATTCCCTACGAAACTTTGAATCCGGGCGCGGCGACCCTGTCGAAGCTGATGGACCGCTATCGCTAGGGCGGACTTCAACACAGCAAAACAACAACAAGGCGGGGCAGGACATGGCAAACACGCGCAGATCGTTCATCAAGGCGGGCCTCTTGGGTGGCGCTGTCGCGGCCACCGGCTGTACGGCCGAAGTTTCGGGGGAAGCCGAAGACACGCGAAAGGCCTGGCAGCCGCTCCGCATCCTAGTGCTCGGGGGTACCGGTTTCATCGGACCGCACATGGTGCGCGAGATGCTGCGACGCGGGCACGCGGTCAGCCTGTTCAACCGCGGCCGGACGAACAGCGATCTGTTTCCCGATCTCGAGCTATACGTCGGCGACCGCAACAATGGCCTGCAGTCGCTGGAAGGCGGCGACTGGGACGTCGTCGTCGACAACTCCGGCTACGTGCCGCGCCACGTTGCCGACTCGGCTCGGCTCCTGGCGCCCGTCGTCTCGCACTACCTGTTCGTCTCGACGATCTCGGTATACGGCGATTTTTCCGCGCCGATCGACGAGGACTCCCCGCTGGCAACGATGCCCGACGAAACCGTCGAAGAAGTTACCAATGAAACGTACGGTCCGCTGAAAGCGCTGTGTGAACAA
>CALKYK010000512.1 GCA_938003715.1 uncultured Gammaproteobacteria bacterium | reverse complement strand
GCGTGGCGACGCCCTGCTCGTTCAGGTCGGAGTATTTCGACGTCTCGTCCTTCGCCATCGCCGGCTGGTCGAGCACCTTGATCGAGCGCAGCCACTTGACGCACATGTTGCCTTCCCAGCCGGGCAGGAACAGCCGCATCGGGTAGCCGTTCGACGGCCGCAAACGTTCGCCGTTCTGGTACAGCGCGACGATTGCATCGTCCATCACCTTGTCGAGCGGCACGCTGCGGCTCATCACCGCAGAGTCGGCGCCGTCCGCAGAGATCCAGGTCGCGCCGGCTTTGAGCCCGGCCTCCTCGAGCAGGATCGACAGCGGCACGCCGCCCCATTCGCTGGCGGAAACCAGGCCGTGCAGTTCGCCGCAACTCGCCTGCGCCGGCTCCGGCGCGATCGATGCGCCACTGTTGCCGGAACACTCGAGGAACTGGATGCGCGATACGGTCGGGTAGCGCGCGAGCGCGTCGAGACTGAATGACAGCGGCCGCTCGACCAATCCGTGAATCACGAGACGGTGCTGATCCGGGTCGATAGCGGGGATACCGGAGTGATGCCGCTCGAAGTGCAGCCGGCTCGGGGTGATGATGCCGTCGAGATACTCGTGCGGCGTGCGCGACACGCCGGTTCCGGTCGTACCGGGCGCCGAACGCACGCCGATCCGGCGGACGTAATCCTCGTGCGGCGACGGCGCACCACTGTCGCTCATCGGCGCGCCCGGATGCTGCATCCACGGATCGCGTTCTGCGCCTCGGGTCGTCGCAGCGAGCAGTGCTGCGCCGCCGGCCAAGCCGCCTCGGAGGAACCAGCGTCGGTCGTAAAGCCCGTTGCCAGCAGCGGGTGACAAGTCACTCGATTTCATTGCGCTCCCCCTCTGTCGTTCTTGCGGATATGGTAAACCTTCCGTCCCGGACGGGCACGCGTAAGTATCGCTGCGGATACTGCGTCTGCGTCGGCGCGGATATGCTCGGTGACCATTAATCGGCAAATGGGCCCAGACCATGCACTTCACCGGCATCGTAGGCAGCTATCGGCGCGGTGGCGTAATCGACACCGTGGTTTCGACGATTCTCGACAGCGCGGGAGAGAGCGGCGCAACCATAGACAAGATTTATCTTTCCGACATGCATATCGAGTTTTGCACGAACTGTCGTGAGTGCGTGCAGCCGCGCGGCAAGGAACGGATCCCGTGCGTGGTTCACACGACCGACGACGTGAACGAAATATTCGACCGCGTCTCCGTGGCTGATACGGTCGTTGTCGGCGCGCCTGTGAACCTCGGCAGCGCGAACGCGCTGACACAGCGATTTGCCGAGCGCTGTATCGGCAATTACTACTATCCGTGGGGCGCGCACTATCCGGTACTGCGTAACAAGAAGCCGTGCCGCAAGGCGATCCTCGTAACGAGCAGCGCTGCGCCCGCGTTCATGAACCGCCCGGCATTCGGCAGCGGTGCGCTGACTACGCTGAAGACGATCGCTGCGTTGCTCGGTGCCGACGTCGCCGAAACGATCAGGGTAGGCGGGGTTTCGAGGCGTGATTTTCTCGTTCCGGAAAAGAGCCTGCGTCAGGCACGTGATGCAGCCACACGGCTCGCTGCCTGACAGCTATTCAGTAACTCCGGCGTCGAATCTGCTGCGGCACGTTGCCAGCAGGGCTTCCATCGCGACCTGGAATTCACCACCCGAACCCATGCTGTCGCCTTCGTAGTCGAGCTCGGACTTGACGCACCATGCAATGTCGTATTCGGTACCAGCGAGCAGCAGTCCGTAGTAGACGCCCTGCGAGAAACCCAGGGAGTAGTCCTCGTGCAACTCGAGCGCCTCGTCCTGCGACGATGCGACCGCAGCGGTAAACAGGGACAGCATCATGGACATGCGGCGACGGACGCCCCGATCGTTTGACATGGTCTTCCTCCCTGGTGCGGCAGTGACAGCCGGCGAATCTGCTATTCTCGGCCGGACAAAAACAGAATAACGAGCTTCCGCTCCGGAGCGAACATGAATCTGCAGAAAAAACCGTGGCCCGCAGCGGCTGCGCTGCTCCTGATGGCCGGCTGCGGCGATACGACGCAGGACCCGGTGTCCGACGCCTTCGCCAGCCGCTACGAACCGCTGCCGTCGACGCCCGTGCTGTTGCAGGGCGCGACGGTGCTCACCGGCACCGGCGAACGAATCGACGACGCCAGCGTGCTGCTGCGGGACGGCAAGATCGCAGGGGTCGGCCAGCAAATCGAGGCCCCGGACGCAACCGCGGTCGACGCGTCGGACTGGTGGGTAACGCCCGGCATTATCGACGTCCACTCCCACCTGGGCGTGTACCCGTCACCGAGCGTCGATGCGCATTCCGACGGCAACGAAGCGACCGCGCCGAATACCGCCGAAGTATGGGCGGAGCACAGCGTGTGGCCCCATGATCCGGGATTCGTTACTGCGCTGGCCGGCGGAGTCACGTCGCTGCAGATACTGCCCGGCTCGGCCAATCTGTTCGGCGGGCGCGGCGTCACACTGAAAAACGTACCCGGTCAGACCGTCATGGACATGAAATTCCCGGGCGCGCCGCACGGCCTCAAGATGGCCTGCGGCGAGAATCCGAAGCGGGTCTACGGCAACCGCCGCCAGGCGCCATCGACGCGCATGGGCAACGTGGCGGCGTATCGCAGCGCCTGGATCGAGGCGCAGGATTACCGCAAGAAAGTTCAGGCCGCGGCGGACGGCGGCGGCGAGGCGCCGCTGCGCGATCTGAAGCTCGAGACCCTGGCCGGCGTTCTCGACGGCGAGATCCTCGTGCACAACCACTGCTACCGCGCCGACGAAATGGCGGTGATGTTCGAGATCGCGGAGGAGTTCGGCTACAAGGTCACCGCGTTCCACCACGCCGTCGAGGCGTACAAGATCGCCGACCTGCTGCGCGAAAACGACACCTGCGCCGCGATCTGGGCCGACTGGTGGGGCTTCAAGATGGAGGCATACGACGGCATCCGTGAAAACGCGGCAATTCTCGACCGCGCAGACGCCTGCACCGTGATGCATTCCGACAGCGACCTCGGCATCCAGCGTCTGCACCAGGAAAGCGCCAAGGTCATCGGTGCAGCCCGGGTCGTCGGCATCGACATTCCGCCCGAGCGTGCGATCCGCTGGATCACGTCCAATGCCGCCAAGTCGCTCGGCATCGACGGCGTAACCGGCACGCTGGAGGCGGGCAAAATGGCCGACGTCACCGTCTGGGACGGCAACCCGTTCAGCGTCTACACGAAGGTCGTGCGCGTCTACATCGATGGGGCACTCGTCTACGACCGCGACAATCCGGCGATCAACCCGGTGACCGATTTCAGTCTCGGCACGGCCGCTGAGCACGGAGGTGCGCCATGAGCGGCATACGTTTCCTGGTCACCGTCGCCGCGACCGCGCTGTCGAGCGTGGCACTGGCCCAGACCACGGCGATCACCGGCGCGACCGTACACACGGTCGGACCGCAGGGCACGATCGAGAACGCGACGATCGTTTTCGAGGGCGGGCGCATCACCGCGGTCGGCCAGAATGTGTCCATACCGTCGGGCGCCGAAACCATCGACGCGGGCGGCAAGATCATCACGCCGGGCCTTATCACGCCGCTGGGCCAGATCGGTTTGACGGAGGTCGGCGCGGTGGACGGCACGAACGACGCGATCCAGCGTGGCGAGCGTTTCTCCGCGGCATTCGACGTGGCGGATGCTTTCAATCCGCGCTCCACGCTGATCGCGATCAACCGCATCGACGGGATTACGCGCGCCGTCATCACGCCGCGCGCGGGTTCGCCGGACGACCAGGGCAACGCGAGCCGGGTCCTGTCGGGACTCGGTTCCATCGTGCATCTCGGCGAAAGCCCGGAACACTTCGTGCGCCGCGGCGCCGTGCTCGTCGTCAATCTCGGCGAGGACGGCAGCGACGTAGCCGGCGGTTCGCGCGCCGCCGCTGTCCTCGAGCTGCGGCAGGCGCTCGACGATGCACTCGACTACCGGCAGAACCGCGCCGCTTTCGAACGCCGGGATCGTCGCGACTACTCGGTCAGCATGGCCGACCTGCAGGCGCTGCAGGGCGTGCTCGACCGGTCGGTGCCGGTCCTGTTTCATGTCAATCGCGCCAGCGACATCAGCGTGGCGCTCGCACTTGCGGCCGAATACGGCATCCGCGCCGTGATTGCCGGCGGCGCCGAAGCCTGGATGGTCGCCGACCATCTCGCCGCCGCGAACGTGCCGGTCGTGCTCGACGGCGTCAACAACCTGCCGGGCGACTTCGATCACCTGAACGCGCGCCTCGACTCGGCGAGCGTGCTCGTTGCCGCAGGCGTCAACGTCGCATTCGGCGCCGGCGCGCAAACGCACAACGCCCGCAACCTGACCCAGTCGGCGGGCATCGCGGTGGCGAACGGCCTCACGCACGACCAGGCGCTGCGCGCCATCACGCTGTCGCCGGCGGAAATCTATAGCATCGACGCTACCGTCGGCAGCATCGAGGCGGGCAAGGAAGCGGACCTCGTCGTATGGGGCGCCGAGCCGCTCGAGATCACGAGCTACCCGGCGCAGGTA
>CALKYK010000511.1 GCA_938003715.1 uncultured Gammaproteobacteria bacterium | reverse complement strand
CTGCGAGCGACGACGTCGTCAGCGAAGCGCCGGCTGCAAATGAAGCACAGGAGAGCGAGCGGCCGAAAGAGAAACCAGCCACCTCATCGTGACGGAAAGCGAGAAAAAAACGGCCGCCGATACCGCGGACAGCGGCGACGAGGAACAGCTGGCCGAGGGCACGCTGCTCTCGCACCTGATCGAGCTGCGCAGCCGGCTGATGAAGATGGTCGTTGCGATCATCGTCGTTTTCATCGCGCTGTTGCCGTGGGCGCAGGACCTCTATGCGATTGCATCCGCGCCGATTCGCGAAGCGATTCCGGGCGGCAAGATGATCGCGACGGGCGTGCCGTCACCGCTGCTCGCGCCATTCAAGCTGACATTCTACGTCGCGATGTTCATCTCGATGCCGATCATTCTCTACCAGATCTGGGCCTTCGTGGCGCCGGGGCTTTATCGCAAGGAAAAGAAGTTCGCGATACCGCTGCTCGGCTCGAGCATCATGCTCTTCTATCTTGGCGTCGCCTTCGCATACTTCGTCGTGTTCCCGCTGATCTTCAGCTTCTTCGCCAAGATCGCGCCGGTGGACGTCGAGGTGCAGCCGGACATCACGCAGTTCCTGGATTTCATCACGACGATATTTTTCGCCTTTGGACTCGCTTTCGAGGTGCCGATCGCGACCGTGCTGGTCGTCTGGACAGGCCTGACCAGCGTAGAGAAACTGTCGAAGGCGCGACCCTACGTGTTCCTGGGCGCATTCGTCATCGGCATGTTCCTGACGCCGCCGGACATGATCAGCCAGACCCTGCTCGCCATACCGATTTACCTGCTCTACGAAGCCGGCATTTTCTTCTCACGCTTTTTCGTGCGCCGGGAGAAAGAACCCGACGAGCAGGCCGCTGCCGCAGACTGAAGTCCGTACTGGCGTCAGTCGTCGATGAACTCGTTCCAGTCGCTCTCGACAGGCTTGGGTGAAGCAAGGCTTGCGATGACGAGCGTCGAAACCGACACGACCAGCGCCGGCAGCGCGATGTAGTCGGTATCCATCGGGAACGAGAAGCCCAGCAGGGACACCGGGTCGTCGCGGAACACCGAGTTCAGGATGGTGATCGTCAGCACCGTAACCATCCCCGAGGCGATCGACAGCACGCCCGCGATTCGCGTCACGCGCTTCCAGAAGAATGCCGCCAGAAGCGCGGGCGCGAGCGACGCGCCGATCATCGTGTAGGAAATCAGCGCCATTTCCAGGATCGTCTCGAACTGGCTCATCATCAGGAACGCCAGCACGCCGATGCCGACGATCGTGATTCGCTGCAGCACCACGACCTGCTGCGGCGTTGCGTTCCTGTAAAAGAACGCCTGAAAGATGTCGCGCGTCACGTTCGTCGAGGTCACCATCAGGAACGTGTTGCCGGTCGATATGATGATCGCGGCGCCCGCCGCAAGCAGAAGCGAGCCGACGATTGCCGGCAGCTGTTCGAAACCGATGCGCAGGATGATTTCCTCCGCCATCGCACGGTTGATCGAGCCGTCGTCCATGAAGAAACGCGGGTCGTCGGCGTAGATGGCAAAGCCGACCAGCGCGATCAGCATCATCAATACCTCTACCAGCACTACGCCGATGAACATGCCCATCACCGCACGTCGCGCGTTCGACTCGTTGTCGGCAGAGGAAAACTTCTGGTACATGCTCGACTCGCTCATCAGCAACAGGAACGTCGGCAACGCGATGCCGATCACCCAGAACATGTCGTGACCGCCCATGATGTCGAGATGCGTCGGCTGCGTCTGCTCGATGGTCGTGATCACCGCGTCGAAGCCGCCGTGCGAAGCAATCGCAAACGGCAGCGTTACGATCATCGCCAGCAGCATGATGCTGCCGTTGAAGATATCGATCGATACGATCGACACCATGCCGGCCAGCACCGTGAAGCCGACGATCAGGAACGCCGCGATCAGCATGCCGGTCTCTGGCGTTATCGAGCCCTCGGACAGAATCGCGATGAAGCGCCCGCCGCCTTTGAACTGGTAACCGGCAATCACCATGTAGGCGATGATGATCGTGATCGTGCCGAGCACCTTGGCAAGCTGGCTGTAGCGCTTTTCAAGGAGATCCGTCAGCGTGAACTGTGCGATGCGCCTGACCCGGGCGGCGATCAGGTACACGACCAGGATGCCCACCCACGCGCCTGACGAGAACCACAGTTCCGAGATACCGGTGCGGAAAGTGAGCCCTGCAGAACCGAACAGGCTGCCGGAACCGATCCAGGTGCAGACCAGCGTCGCAACCAGCAGGTACACCGGTACGCTCCGTCCCGCGACCATGAAGTCTTCGTCGGACCTGACGGTGCGGCTCTTGTAGACGCTGATGCCGAGCAGCATCAAAACGTAGATGGAGACGACGGCGATGTAGATCATCTGGCGGCTCTCTTCATTGTTGTTCTGGCCGGATTCCGGGCGCTAAAGCTATCACAATGCGGGAACCGGCGGCGATTCTGCCGCTATAATGCCGGCATAACAGGAACGGGACTCGTGACGCACCGACGACGGTGCAACGATCGGAACCGGGCCGCATAACGAACGAATTCCGGGGAAACTCCATGTCAGAGGAAACTGCGAACGACGCACCTGTGCGTGAAAGTCTCGCCAACCGCATGCTCGCGACGGTAGAGCGGGTCGGCAACAAGCTGCCCGACCCCGCGGTGCTGTTTATCGCGCTGCTTTTTATCGCCTGGCTGCTATCCTGGCTGCTGTCGTACGTGACTTTCGGCTTCGAAGATCCGCGCTCGCGGGAGCCGATCGTCATCATCAACCAGCTGACCGGCACCAGCATTACGACTTTCCTCACCACGATGGTGAACAATTTCGTGACCTTCGGCCCGGTCGGTACCGTGCTGGTCGCGATGCTCGGCATCGGTGTTGCCGAGCATTCCGGATTCATCACCACCGGCATCCGCGCGCTTTTGAATGTCACGTCGACGAAGCTCCTGACGCCGATGGTGATCCTGGTCGGCATCGTCAGCCATTCCGCGGTCGATGCGGGCTACGTGCTCGTCATTCCGCTTGGCGGCGTCATCTTTTATGCGGCAGGCCGGCATCCGCTTGCCGGTATCGCGGCGGCTTTCGCCGGCGTGTCGGGCGGCTTTTCAGCGAACTTCGTCCCGGCCGCACTCGACCCGTTGCTGCAGGGCCTCACCCAGGGCGGTGCACAGCTCCTGAATCC
>CALKYK010000510.1 GCA_938003715.1 uncultured Gammaproteobacteria bacterium | reverse complement strand
ATGATCCACAGAAGTGCCAAGCCGTCCATGACTCCCAGCATCGTGCCGAGGTAGGCGTCGACTTCGGTCCAGGGAAGCACCTCAGCCGCAGCAAACTGCGCGCCAACCGTCGCCGCGAGCGGCGCTACGTCGCGGTAGTCGTCGCCGAGCACGGCGACCTCGGTGACGGCGTCGCCGACGCCGAGCATCGATTGCACGGTCTGCCGGCCGGCGAAGACGAAGCGTTCCTCGTGCGCCTGCAGCCCGGCCTCGAAAAGTCCGACGACGCGGAAGCCGCGATCGGCGACTTCGTTGTCCGGGTCCTGGCTCATGACCACGACGCGCTTGCCGAGCGCCGTTTCGAGCTTTGTCGCCAGCTCCCTGCCGATCACGATGCCGCCGTCGTCGACGCCGTCGAGCGCACGGCCGGCGGCGATATCCTTGCCGAGCGCCTCGATGCGGACTTCCGCTTGCGGGTCGACACCGAGCAGGATCACGCCGCGGGATTCGCGCTCGCTTGCAATGATCGCGGGGACCCTGACTCGCGCCGCGTAGCGTTCAATGCCGGCGTCGCGCATGGCCGCGTCGATGTCGCTTACGCCGTACGGCAGCAGGTTCTCCACGCTGGGATCGTCGCGGAACCGTGGATGATGCACCTGCACGTGACCCGGCAGTGCGCGGATGCCGTCGCGGATCATCTCGTTGACCATGCCGCGCATCAGCGCGGTCATGAAGATCATTGCCCAGGCGCCAATCGTGATCGCCGCGACCATGATCAGCGTGCGCCGATGGTTGCGCCACAGGTTGCGCCAGGCGAGCAGCAGGATGACGCGCAGCCGGCCCATCACAGCGCCTGCATCGCTTCGACCGGATGCAGGCGCCTCAAACGCAGCGCCGGGTACAGCGCGGCGACGAGCGAGCCCAGAAATACGACGGCCGGGCCCGCGGAGAGCGTCGCCAGGGTCGGCTCCGGGTAGAAGCGACTCGGCAGGTTGAAGTTTGCGGCCATCTCCTCCATGCCGGGGTAGCTGAAGCCGTGCACGCTGAACCACGCCGTGATCAGCGCACCGGCCAGGCCGCCGAGCAGCATACCGGTCGCGCCCATCATTGCGGTCTCGAGGACGACGAGTCTCCCGAGCCGCCCCGGCGTCAGGCCGAGCGCCATCACGACGCCGAATTCGTGGGTACGTTCGAGCACTGACATCAGCTGCGTATTCATGACGCTGAACGCGACCAGCACGACCAGCACCGCGTACATGAAGAATGCGCTCGAAAGGTCGGCCTGGATTGCCTGCTTCAGGCCCGGCTGCAGCGCGTCCCAGTCGTGCACGACCAGGTCGGAGTCGGCGGGGAGCGTTGCTGCGACCACTGCATGGTATGCGGCGACGTCATCGAGCGCCGGCAGCGCGATGACGACCGCGTGCCCCGCGCCGTCCATGTAGAACGTATCCTGGAAAAAACCGAGCGGGACTTCGGCGATGCTGCGATCGAAGTCCGTAACGCCGCTGTCGAAGACGCCGACGACCGTTGCGATTGCCGCCGCGAACGAGCCGTCGCGGCCACTGCCGAGCAGCGTGACCTCGTCACCCGGCCCGACCTTGAGGTTCCGTGCCAGCACCTTGCCGAGCACGATCTCGGCGGCGTCGAAGCCACCAAGCCAGCGGCCGTCGTCGACCAGGCCGGGGATCGTCGACACGGTCGGCTCGTAGGCCGGGTCGACGCCTGCGATCTGCACGCCGTACGTGCGGTCGGCGCTGGCCACGAGAGCGAATGCCGCGGCGCGCGCCGCAACCGTATCGACACCGAGTTCCCCGCGCAGCGATGCCGCCATCGCGGCTGCGTCCGGCACGACCTGGCGTATTTTCGCCTCGTCCTTGTAGCCCGGCGCCTGGACCTGCAGGTGCCCGGTGAATGCCTTGAGCGTGTTGTCGATCATCAGGTCGTACATGCCGAACTGCAGCGAGATCATGAACACGAGGATCGCGTTCGAGAAAAGCATTGCGCCGATCGTCAGCCAGGTGCGCCGCGGGTGGCGCCACAGGTTGCGCCATGCAAGCCTGCCAACGATGTTCATCGAGCCGGCAAACCGTGCTCAGTTGCGGGGATTGCGCAGGTTGGACAACGTGAACACGTTGCCCGGCAGCTCGACGTCGAATTCGATCGCGTCGATGCGCACCTCGGTCCACTCATCGGGCGCGTCGGTCTTTTCCATTCTTTGTCGTGCTGCGACGTACCGGCCGCCCATCTCGGCGACTTCATGAGTTTCCAGTGTCTTGACCAGCGCGCCGTCCTGGTCGTAGAAGCGGTGCCGGAGCATGACGCTGTCGTCGCGGATCGTCAGTACTTCGCGGCCCCAGACGACCGCCGCGTCTTCGCGCGGCACCGATTCGATCTCGTACACCACGTGATCGTCGTGCACGGATTCGCTGAGCAGCGTGTGCTCGTACTGGTAGACGATATCGTCGGTGCGCGAGATGTCGCGGTTCGAGAAGTCCGATCCCATCCAGCCCTGGTTCATCATCGACGACGGCACCTTGATGACGCGATTGACCTTCGGCGAAAACGTCCACATGTTGTCACCGTCGATCAACGTGCCGTTGCCGCGATCCTTCGCCGGGGCGGTCACGCGCACGAGCGAGCGCTCTTCCCCCTCGGTAAACGTGCGCATCGACATGCTGCGTTCCCAGTCGGGGCGGTGAATCACCATGGTCATCTCGGCACGGGACGATAGCCCCCGCCAGTGATTCAGCGCGTCGCGCACGATGTCGGTAGCGCTGCGGTCCGCGCCAGCGGCAGCAGACGCGATCAATACCAGTAACGAGGCGAAAAAGACGGGACGTGACATCAATGCCGGGTCGCGCGGGGCAGGATGAGCCAGTATTCCACAGCGGCCGTCGGCGCAACAATCCGCAGTATCCGAACCCTTTTCAGGCAGATTCGGTCAGCTCGCGCACCGCGCGATAGGCTTCGTTGATTGCGGCGTCGGTGTGCGGGCTGGCCGCCGCGTCGGCGTTGGCAATCGCGATCCTGCCGTGCCGCTGGCGGGCAACGACGGCGGGACGATCGTCTCCGGTTGTGTACGCCCACTCGACCGGATCGAACAGCGGGTTGTAGGAATAGGTATAGCCGTGCGGCCAGCGATTGACGGTGATGCCGAGGATATCGCTCTCGTCGTCGAAGCCGGTCGGGCCGAGGATGCGCGTCAGCTGATCACGGATGTGGTGTTCGAAGGTCGCGAACGGCGTGGCGAGCATTTCTGCACGGCCCACGCGATGCTGCTCGCGCCGCGACAGTCCCGGCGAACGGAAATACGTCGACATGCGGACCACGATCGGCTGTGCCGGGTCGCGCGACGTCACGTACTCGCCCATTTCCAGTGACGGCGGCAGGCCGATCGACGGATGAAATCCACCCGGCGCCGTGACCCGCGAGATGCCGGCGTCGACGAAAGACTGCCAGTTCGAGACCAGTACGCCGGTGTAGACCAGCGGCGACTTGACGCCATAGGCAAGCGCTTCCTTCTGCTCCTCGGGCAGCTCGCGGCAAATGTGCGGGATGACCGGGTGCCAGCACGCCAGGACCGAGTCCAGGCTGGTCACGCGGTAGGCGGTATCGCCGCTGACGTACTCCGTTTGCACTTCTCCATTGCGATTGTGGCGGACACCGATCGCCGTGCTGTTCAGCCGGATGCGCACCCGGTTCGATTCGCGGTCGAGCTGGCTGTAGTCGACCGTGGCGGTAACGACGTCTTCCATCGAATCGCCGGGCACCGCGTCCGGGATCAGCGCACGTACCAGCAGGCGCGCCAGCGTCGCGTTGCCGTCCGGGAAGTACATGTCCGGGTCTCCGGCGTTTGCGCGCGCCTGGTTTTCGCGACCGTGCTGGCCGCCGGGCTCGTATGCGAGCTGGCCGGGCGGGATCTCGTCGAGTCCGAGCCCGTCGAAACCCGGGTAGCCCATCTCGCGGCAGTAGATCGCCGGAACCGCGTCCATGCCGGTAACGAACAGCCCAAGCAGGCTGGTGTCGAAAAGGTGCATGACCTCGGGGTCGCACTCCGCGATCTCGACGACGTAGTCGCGGTAGCTCATGCGCGTCAGCCGTGCGCGCTTTTCCGCGGCGCTCGAACCGGGCATGTAGTCGATGGCGCTTTCATAAAGGCGCACCGCGTCGATCTTCGCAGCATCGGACAGCGGCGCCTGTTCGATGAATTCTGTTATCGGTATATCACCCCAGCCGACGACGAGTTTGTCGGCGCCGAACGTCTCGCGGTCGAAGAACATCGAACCCGTGAGCCCCATGTCCGCATAACGCGTCCACATCGCCGCGTTTTTCTCGAAGTAGCGCGTGCGGTCGACGCCGAGTTCCCACAGAAGACCGGCGGCGACCGTGCTGTACTGCGAAGGCGCCTCGACATTCAGCGTGCCGCCATTGACGAGATACGTGCTGCCGTCGTGGTTGAACTCGTTGCGCTTTGCGTGACCGCCGAAGTCGTCGTGGTTGTCGAGGATCAGGATGCGCGCATCGGGACCGTTGCGCTTGCGATAGAAGTACGCGGCCGCGAGCCCGCTGAGGCCCGCGCCGACGACGACCAGGTCGTAGCGCGGGTCGCCGCCATCGACGGCATCCCAGGTGCGCCCTTCGCGCAGCGCGTGCGCGACCTCGAACGAGCCTTCGTGGCTGCCGCGCAGGCCGGTGCGCGTCGGCGGGTAGTAGCCGGGCGGCAGCGCACCTGGATCGAGCAGTCCCTGGGCCAGGGCTTCGACCGGCGACAGCGTCGTGCCGGCCGCAAGGCCCAGCGCACAGCCGTTGACGAAGTCACGGCGACTGATTCGGTGACGATGCGGCATATAGCCGTTTATAGCATAGGGGACAGTATCGTCGCGGTGCCGAGAAACGATATGAATCCGGACACGTCGGTAACGGTCGTCAGGATGATCGACGACGCCGTGGCGGGATCCTGGCCGAGCCGCGTGAGCATGATCGGCACGAGCGCCCCTGAAATACCGGCGGCGACCATGGACATGACCATCGCTACGGCGATGACCAGCGCCAGACCGATGGACTGGCTCCAGACGAAGACGGAAAGGCCGCAGGTCACGGCCAGCGCGAGACCGTCGATCAGGCCGACCTGTACCTCCTTGGTCAGCACGCGCCGCCACTCGCGCGTGCCGATTTCGCGCAGCGCGAGGCCGCGCATCGTGACGGCGAGCGCCTGCGAGCCGGCGTTTCCTGACTGGCCGGCAACGACCGGCAGCACCGCGTCAGCGAGATACTCGGTCAGCAAATTGATGTGCAACCACGGCAAACGCCGACGCACCGAGAACCAGGCGCCGGACAGCGCGCGCTCGTCGGCGCTGGCGCCAACCATCTTCTGTATGTCGGCGGTCGCGACGGATTCGATGACGTCGAACAGGCGCTGGTATCGCACCACGCCCATCAGGCGCCCTTCCATGTCGACGACCGGCACGGAGTCGACGCGATATTTCTCGAGCTGCTCGACGATCTCCCGGCGTGGCGCCGTTGGCAGCACCCTTCCCTCCGCCTCCTCGAGCATTTCGGCGAGCTGCTGGTCTGCGCTCGCCATGGCCATCGACTGCATGTCGACCTTGCCGACGAGCCGATTCTCCGCATCGACGACGTACACGGAACGAATGCGGCGCGCCCCGGAACGCCGCACGACATCCAGCGCTTCCGCGACGGTCATGCTGCTGCGAATCGTGTCGTAGGGGCGATCGAGCAGGCGCCCTGCCGAATCCTCGTCGAACTGCTGCAGCCGTTCGAGCTCGCGTCGTGTGCCCTCGGGCAGCGCTTCGAACAGCGAACTGCGTTTTTTCGCATCGAGCCCGGCCAGGAGAACCAGCGCCAGTCGCGGAGAGGCGCCGGCCAGAACGCCCTGCTGCTGCGCCGCATCGAGGCGGTTGAAAACCGCGGTTGCCCGACTGTCGGCGAGCAGTTCCAGGCTGGCCACGAGCGCACTTGCATCGGTACCGGCCAGGTGTCGACCGAGGCTGCGGTCGGATATTTTTTCGAGCACGCGCGCAGCGTCGGCGGGCTGTTCGCGAAGGTACGCTTCCTTGAGCGCGAGCTCGAGCGTCATGTCTTTCTGCGCCTGCCGAGCCATTGCTCCAGCAGGTCGCCCAGCATGAACGCGAGATCGGCGAGCAGGATGGCAAACACCTCCGTCCACGGCCGCACCCTGCTCTCCTCGAGTTTGACAGCACGGAAAACGGCGGCGCGCGAGATGCCGCCAAGCAGGCGCTGATCGTGATCGACCACGGGGAGCCAGTTGTGCGTATTCCAGCTTTGTTCGCGCGATGCACTCAGCAAAGTCGTTTCCGGGTGCAGCGCCGCGACGGAAATCGTGTAATCGCGAACCTGGCCGGTCGGCTGCTCCCGGGACAGCAAAGCCCATTGATTCAGGACACCGAAATAGCGCCCGTCTTCCTGCAGGACGACGACGAACTCCGGATCATCGGCATCGAGCGTGCGCAGGTCCGCGAGCGCATTTTCCACCGGCGCATCGGCCGCAATGCTGATCGGGACGTTTCCAACAAGGGTGCCGACGCTGTGCGCCGGATAGTTCAGGTACCGCAACAGTTTCTTCTTGCGCTCGCGACTTCTGAGCGAATTGACGAGCGCCAGGCACTGTTCGCGTGGAATCCGGCTCAATAGCGTGATCGCGTCGTCCAGCGGCGCGTGAACGAGCCAGCGTTTCTGCGCCAGCGGGTCCCTGGCCAGCAGAACGCCGACGCGGCTCGCGGGCAGCTTCGATACGACGGACGCGGCGACGTCGGGCGGCAGCTTTTCGAGGACGGCGGCGATTTCATCGACGTCGCCGCGGCCGAGTATGCGTGCAAAGGACTCGGGATGACGCCGGGCGAAGTCCGCGTTCAGCGGATCGATATCAGCCATCGTCGCCGTCCGGCCGGAGGCGAAGCACTTTCGTCTCGGCGAATCGGGCCGCCGGTATCGATACGATGCCCTTCCGGGTCGCTACGTCCACACCGGTGCTGTATACGTCGACGATGGATCCTTCCACGTCGTCCACGCATATTTTTTCGCCGACGTTGAGCCGATTGACTTCCCGCCGCGCGAGCAGGTTCGCAACATGTTGGCGCGCACCGATAGCAAACGCCAGCATGAGCCCGCCGCCGATGATCGCCACCAGTATCAACAGCAGGCGAGTAATGAAGGTGATGTCGATCCCGACGTGCTGCAGGCCCATGACCACTGCGATCGTGAAAATCGCACCGTGCAGCAGCCGTGGTGCGAGCGACTCGGCGGGAATGTTCTCGCTCAGCTGCACCAGCAGGTTACTCGCCAGAAGCCCCAGCAGGTGCCCTGCAACAACGATAACCAGCCCGACCAGCGCATTCGGTATCAGCGCAATGATGGAGTCGTTGATGCCCGTCGCATCGGCGACGCCGAGCGTGCGAACCGCGATTGCCACGGCCAGGATGATGACGAGCCAGAAGACGAACTTCCTGGCGACGTCAATGATGCGGGGTGACAGGGCGCTCGTTTCCGTCGTCGTCATGCGTGCCATGCGACGATCGAGGGCGTTGAGCAGGTAACCGCAACCCGCGCTCGCAAGCCGCGCCGCGACGACGCCCAGAACCAGGACCGCGATCGCCACCAGCTCCGGCTGAGCGGCGAGGCTGTTCGAAATCGAGGAACGCTCCAACGTTGACAGGCTCCCGTGGCCGGCCGACCGTGGCGATTGTCCGCCTCAGTATCGGCATCTGCATTCGCCTGTTCAAGTCATCGTCGGGAAAAATACAGCGACGTCGCTCGACCGGGAAACGTCCGCAGTCAGTTGCCGGGGTTGGTGGTACCTCGCGTCAGCCAGGCGACGAGCAGGCGGATCTGCGTGTCGTCGAGACGCTCGCCGAACGCCGGCATCACACCGTTCCTGCCGTTGACGATCGCGTAGCGGATCGCCTCGCGGTCGTTGCCGTACAGCGCCACGTCGTCGACGATGTTCGGCGCGCCGAGCACCGGGTTGCCGGCGCCGCCGGGGCCGTGGCAGGCAACGCAGAACTGCATGTACTGCGCCTGCCCGGGATGGCCGGCGGCATTGCCGTCGCGCATGGCAATGACGTAGTCGGTGACCGCCTCGACGCCTTCGTCGCCCAGCACCTGCTGCCAGCCGACCATGACGGCGACGCGACCCTGGCGCAGCGTGACTTCGAGCTGCTCCGGGCTGCCGCCCCATTGCCAGACGTCGTCGACGATGTTCGGGAACAGGTTCGCCTGGCCCTTGCCGTCATAGCCGTGGCAGGTCGCACACTGCCGGTCGTAGATACGCTGCGCGGAGCGCATCAGGTCCTCGTCCTGGTGCAGGGTGGCGAGCTGCGCTTCGGCGACCAGCTTGCGCATGCCGCCGAACTCGGCCTCGTAGGCGCTGACACTTTCCGCGAAGCGGCCTCCCTGCGACCACCGCAGCGCCCCGGCGAAGCTGCCGAGTCCGGGATACAGCATCAGGTAGATGACGCTGAACACCATCGACGCGACAATCAGCCAGAACCACCACAATGGAGCCGGGTGCGAGCCTTCACGCAGGTTGTCGTCCCAGACCGGATCCTCCGCCGATTCCTTGAATGTCGTCTTCGAGAAATAGGCGCTGAAGATCAGCCAGGCGAGACCAGCGAAGCTCGTCACGGTCAGGACGACGATCCAGCCGGCCCAGAAGCTCGCAGGCATGTCAGCCATCGGTCTTCTCGTCCTCGAGCGGGATCGACGCCGAGGCGTCGATCGTTTCGTCGGACGTACGCCAGTACACCCAGACGACCAGTACACACATGAACAGCATGACCAGCATGTCGCCGGCAAAAATGAAGTAAGTCATCGCACCGCCCCCGGGCCGCGCGTCGTGCCGAGCGACTGCAGGTAGGCAATCAGCGCGTCGATCTCCTTCACGCCCTCGAGTTTTGCCGCCGCGCCAGCGATCTCTTCGTCGGAATACGGATGGCCGAGCCTGCGCAAGGCCCGCATCCGGAGCTCGATATCGCCTTTCGCATTCGCGTCTCGTTCGGCGAGCCACGGATAGCCCGGCATGATCGAGTTGTCGACAACACTGCGCGGGTCGATCAGGTGAATCCGGTGCCAGACGTCGGTGTACCTTCCGCCGATTCGGTGCAAGTCGGGGCCCGTGCGCTTTGAGCCCCATAAAAACGGCCGGTCGTAAACCGATTCGCCGGCACCGGAATAGGGTCCGTAGCGCCGCACTTCGGCGAGCAGCGGCCGCACCTGCTGCGAGTGGCAGGTGCTGCAGCCCTCTCGGATATAGATGTCACGGCCCATCAGTTCGACAGGGCCGTACGGCACGACGTTCTCGGATGGTGTGGAAAGTGAATCCTGGAAAATGCTCGGCAGCACCTGCACAAGTCCGCCGATCGCGGACACGAACAGGATGCCGAAAATCAGAAGCCCTGTATTCTCCTCGAGCTTCTTGTGCAGGTCGACGAGGTTCATGCCGTCACCGCCGGCGGCTGCACGCGCACGGTTTCACGCCCGCGAATCGTCATCAGCAGGTTGTAAGCGAGCAGGACGCCGCCTGCGAGGAATATGACGCCGGCAACGAAGCGCAACGCATAGTAAGGCGCCATGCTGGCCATGATGTCCTTGAAACTGAACGACAGTTCGCCGAGCTCGTCCAGGCTCAGCCAGAGCAGTCCCTGCGACACGCCGGCGCCCCACATCGCGAGGATGTACAGCATCGTGCCGCCCATCGCGAGCCAGAAATGCACGTTCGCAAGCTTCGTGCTGTAGAGCTCGGTGCCTGCGAGGCGCGGCACCAGGAAGTAGAACGTGCCGAACGTAATCATCGCGTTCCAGCCGAGCGCGCCGGAGTGCACGTGGCCGATGGTCCAGTCGGTGAAGTGGCTGACGACGTTCACGCTCTTGATCGCCATCATCGGGCCCTCGAACGTCGCGAGGCCGTAGAACGCGAGTGCAAGGACGATGAACTTCAGTGCCGGGTCGGTCTTCAGTTTTCTCCAGGCGCCCGAGACGGTCATGATGCCGTTGACCATCGTTGCCCAGGACGGCGCGAGCAGCACCAGGCTCATGACCATGCCGAGCGACTGCACCCAATCCGGGACCGCGTTGTAGTGCAGGTGATGCGGTCCGGCCCAGATATAGCTGTAGGTGAAGGCCCAGAACGCGACGATCGACAGGCGATAGCTCCAGATCGGCTGGTCGGCCTGCTTCGGCAGGAAGTAATAGAGCATGCCGAGGAAGCCGCCGGTCAAAAGGAAGCCGACCGCGTTGTGCCCGTACCACCACTGCACGATCGCGTCCTGCGCACCAGCGAACAGCGAATACGACTTGTAGAACGTGACCGGGATCGCGAGGCTGTTGACGATGTGCAGCATCGCGATGACGATGATCAGCCCGCCGTAGAACCAGTTCGATACGTAGATCGGCTTGATGCGGCGCTTCGCGATGGTGCCAAAGAAGACGATCGCGAAGCACACCCAGATCACGGTTATCGCGATGTCGAACGGCCACTCGAGCTCGGCGTATTCCTTCGAGGCGTTCCAGCCGGCCAATAGCGAGATGCCGCCGGCGAGCACGCCGAGCTGCCAGCAGACGAAGCAGAACCAGGCCAGTCCGGGCGCGAACAGCGGTACGTGGCTCGTGCGCTGCACGCTGCAAAACGCGGTGCCCATCAGGGCCGAGACGCCGAAGCCGAAGATGACGGCGTTCGTATGCAGCGTGCGCAGCCGGCCGTAGGACAGCCACTCCTGGCCGAAGTCGAGCTCCGGCCAGAGCAGCTCGGCGGCCACCCAGACGCCGGCCGCCATGCCGAGCACCGACCAGAAAATCGAAAAAATGACGAGACCGGTCACGACCTTGTCGTGGTATGTCTCTTGCGTCACAGGATTTGTCGCCATCGCGTCAGACACCGAGCGACGGACCGATGCCGCGCTGCCAGAGCGCCACCGTGATGCCGAGCAGGCTCACCGCGGCGATCAGCGCGGCGCGGTTC
>CALKYK010000509.1 GCA_938003715.1 uncultured Gammaproteobacteria bacterium | reverse complement strand
GCACCACCGATCGAAAGAACCACTGGCCGACCGTGCAGGCGCTGTGCGAGAAGCGGGTGCTGGAAGCAATGGGCGAGGAGCGCACGACGATCCTGCGCCCGACCTACATCTGCGGACCCGGCGATCGCACCGACCGGTACACCTACTGGCCGGTGCGCACGATGCGCGGCGGCGACATGCTGTGGCCCGGCGAACCGACCGACCCGATCCAGATCATCGACGTCCGCGATCTCGCGATTTTCACCGTCGACTGCCTGGAGCAGTCGATAACCGGCACCTACAACACGGTCACGCCGGCCGGGTCGTTCACGATGGGCGAGCTTCGCGACGACTGTCTCGCCGTCACCGCCGTGGACATGAACCCGGTCTGGGTCAGCGACGAATTCATTGCCGAGCACGATGCCCGCGCGCGCGGCGGCCTGCCGATATGGGAGCCGCCCGAGGGTGAATTCGGTGCGCTGTTGTCCGTCGACGGTAGCCGCGCCGCGGCCGCCGGGTTGCACAATCGCCCGACGCGGGAGACCGCACGCGACACGATCGAGTGGTGGCAGACGCTGCCGGCCGAAAGACAGGCCGACCTGAAATCCGGCTTGAGTGCCGCCCGCGAGGCGGAACTGCTGTCACTCTGGGCGTCGCGCAACGCCTGACGAAGCGTTACCAGATACCGGCGGCACGCAGCATTTCGTCTGACCGGAGCCGGTCGACGCAGGCGCAGTTGTTCCTGGTACGCCCGTCCGTGCACATCAGTCGCGTTCGCGGCGGACAGTTCGGGAGTTCGCGGCGCTGCCTGCGTTCCTTCGCTTCGAATCTTTCGTTGACGGCGGTCCAGTCCCGGGATTCAATCGCCTCGTCCAGCAGTGCGTCCGTGCTGGCGGCGCAGCCACCGAGCAGGAAAAGAACGACAAGCACTGTCCAGGTTTCGTTTCTCACGTTATGTATCCTCGGCAGAGTTCGCCAACCCTTGAACTGAGGATGCCCAAAGCGTGAGATCGGTTCGGCTTTCCTTATCGCGTCTTGGCATACGTCGCGATCACAGATCGAATCGAGATGAAACTTTTTCCGGGCTGGCGGTCCGCATCAGGCCCTGATCAGGCCGTCGGGGGCCGGCCAGGCCGGGAGGGTCCCCCGGCTCGCCTGCATCCAATTCCGCCGCCGCAGGCATCTGCAGTATAAATCGCAAGTAACGCCTCCAAATCGGGGGCCATGGAGTAAGCAATGGACGAAGATCTCTGGATTCCGCTCGTGTTCTTTTTCAGCGTCACGGCAATTTTCATCGTCTGGCTCTACCTGCGCTTCCGGGCCAGGCAGGAGACGCAGAACACGCTGCGGCTGGCGCTCGAGAAAGGTGCCGAACTCAGCCCCGAGCTGATCAGCCAGCTCAGCGAACCGGAGCCGAGCCAGGAGCGGGATCTCCGCCGCGGCCTGGTATGGACCGCGCTCGGCGTCGGCCTGGCGATATTCGGCGTCGTGCTCGGTGAGCCGGAGGCGATGCAGCCCATCCTGGGCAGCGCCGCGTTCCCGCTCACGATCGGCATCGCGT
Source organism: uncultured Gammaproteobacteria bacterium (assembly GCA_938003715.1). GTDB lineage: Bacteria > Pseudomonadota > Gammaproteobacteria > Steroidobacterales > Woeseiaceae > SZUA-117. Next base: position 12,698 of record CALKYK010000509.1, on the reverse strand, counting down.
TTCTCGCCATGTGGCGTTTCGGTTCAAAGCGGGACGGCTGAATTTGCCACCCGACCGCCCGAAGCAGCAGGCGCTCGACCGGGATCTCGTCTCGCGTGTGCTGGCGCACCAGGATGCCGGCGCGTTCGGCGAACTGGTGCGCCGTCACCAGTCGCAGGTACGCAATTTCCTGCGCCGGCTCACACGCGATTTCGAGCTGGCAGACGACCTCGCACAGGATGCGTTCCTGCATGCATGGGACCGGCTGCATACCTGGACCGGCAGCGGATCGTTCATTGGCTGGTTGCTGAAGATCGCCTACACGACCTTTCTGCAGTCCAGGCGACGCTCGAAACGCTACGGCGAGATACTCGAACAGGTCGGCAGAGACGCCGACCTGCACGGCGAGCGGGTCAGCCACGACGTCGAGGAGCTGTCCGATCTCGACCGCCTGCTCGGCGTGCTGAGCGAGGAGGAACGCGCGATCATGATTCTGTCCTACGGCTGCGGACTGTCGCATCGTGAGATCAGCGACGTCTCCGGAATGCCGGTGGGAACGGTCAAGTCCGTGATATTTCGCGGTAAGGAAAAAATCAGGGATAATTTTGCAATCGAACATCATCAATATGGCTGAACGAGTGAAAGACGACACGGATCGCCTGCTCGAATCGATGTTCCGCGACGATCCTGTCGCGGACGCCGGGTTCTCGGCGCGCGTGGTCGGTCGCGTGAAAAGGCGCATGCGGGCACGCCGCCTGGCGCTTGCGGGCGCCGCCGTATTCGGCATCGCGATTGCCGGCAAGCCGCTCGTCGATCTACTGCGGCTGATGCCCGAGATCGTCCGGCCGGTGCTATCGGCGCTGCCTGCCGTCGACGTCCTCGCGACCGTCGACGTACCCGAGCTGTCCACCGTCATCGTCGGCACGATGCTGCTCGGCGGGCTGCTGATGATCGGGCAGCTGCTCGAAGACTGATTCATCGGCGTCGCGGCGCTTATAACAACCGCGCCGGCAAGTAAAGCGGACCCGTCGTTGTCAGCGTTTCGGCGCTCATATACATTCGGGCGATGAATCTCCGCGAACAGGTCGAGGAACTGCTGCCGAACTGGGAACGCTGGTATCCGAGCCTGTTCGATGCTGCCAGCGACCTGGGCCTGATCAAGGCGGAGGTCTGCGATCCGAATTCGCTGCTCCTGTCCACGCGGCACGCCAAGGTGCGACAACGCGCCGAAGACGCGCATCGCGAGAAATGGGGCGGCCAGCCCCAGGATTGACCCGCCGGGACAGCGACGATGACTTTCGATCTTGCCGCAGTGCGCGCCGAGTTTCCGGCGCTTTCGATCGACGACGACGGCCGCGAACGCGTCTACTTCGACAACCCTGCCGGCACCCAGGTGCCGCGCAGCGTCGTCGACGCAATGAGCCGCTGCCTGGTCGAGTCCAACGCCAACGTGCATGGCGCTTTCGTCACGTCCGGGCGCGTGGACGACATCGTCGCCGAAGCGCATCTTGCGATGGCCGACCTTTTGAACGCGGACTCTCCCGACGAAATCGTGTTCGGCCAGAACATGACGACGATCACGCTGCACATGTCGCGGTCGATCGGACGGCTGTTTCGGCCCGGCGACGAAATCGTCCTCTCGCGCATGGATCACGACGCGAACGTGGCGCCCTGGCTCCTGCTGGCGCGCGATCTCGATCTCGAAGTCCGCTGGCTGCCGTTCGACGTCGGCACGTTCGAGTTCGATCTCGAGCGGCTGGACGAGGTCCTCACCGACCGGACCCGGCTCGTGTGCGTCGGCGCCGCGAGCAACCTGCTCGGTACGATCAACGACGTGCATGCCATCTGTGCGAAAGCGCGCGACGCCGGCGCGCTTACCTACATCGACGCGGTGCAGTCAGTGCCGCATATCTCGACCGACGTGCAGGCGCTCGGCTGTGACTTCCTGGTCTGTTCGGCGTACAAGTTTTTCGGCCCGCACCAGGGCATCCTGTGGGGCAGGCGCGAGATCCTGGAGCGCCTCGAACCCTACAAGGTGCGCCCGGCACCGGAGTCGATCCCCGGCTGCTTCGAAACCGGCACGCAGAATCACGAAGCGATGGCGGGTACGACGGCCGCGGTCGACTATTTCGCCTGGATCGGCGCAAAGATGGCCGGGGACTATCATTCGCGCTACGCGCAATTCGAGGGTCGGCGTCGGGCCGTGCACGCGGCGCTCGATTGCCTGTTCGATTACGAAACCGGCATTGCCCGGCGACTGATCGACGGCCTCGAATCGCTGCCCGGCGTTCGCGTGCAGGGCGTGACGGCGCCTGATGCGATGCAGCGTCGCGTACCGACGGTGTCATTCACGGCGCAGGGCATGCACCCGGACGCGATTGCTGCGGCGCTGGGCGCGCGGAACATCTTCGTCTGGAGCGGGCATGTCTACGCGGTGGAAGCCGCCCGTCACCTCGGCATTGTCGACAACGGTACTGCCGTCCGCGTCGGTCCCGTGCACTACAACTCGGTTGACGAGGTAGATCGACTGCTCGACGCCCTGGAACCCATCCTGCGCGCCGAAAACGTCGCCTGACGCGGCCGGCGTATTAATTTCCGATCCGGGTCATTTCGCCTTGGCCGCCGGCCTGCCGACTATACTGGGTGCCGTGGCCGTCATTCCGGCGGTACTTGAACAAGAACAACAACGGGGAAAACTTATGAGCAGATCAATAGCGCTCGCTGCCGGCAGCGTGCTGGTATTCGTGACGGGTATGTCCGGCGCGCAGGAACAGGATCGATTCGAGCTGCCGTCGAAGGTGGTGCCCGCCGAGGTATACACCTGTTCCTTCAATGACGGCCAGGGCCCGGACGACCTGCAGGACGCCATCGACGGATGGACCGGGTACATGAACGAGAACGAGGTCGACGACTACGCCGCCTGGACATTGACCAAGCACCATTACGGACCGGACCAGCAGTTCGACTTCATCTGGCTGGGCGCATGGCGCGACGGCAACGCCATGGGCAACGGCATGGACATGTGGTTTTCCAGCGGCGGCGAGCATATGAGCAACTTCGCGGAAGTCGCGACCTGCGGCGTGCACATACTTGCGGGCTCTATCAACTACAAGATGCCGCCGGGCGGCACGCCTGAAAACTCGGTACTGACGTTTTCGAACTGTAAGGTACTCGACGGGGCCTCCTATCCCGAAATCGCCACCGCGACGCATTCGTGGGCCGAGGCATTGACGGCATCGGGTTCCGAGGTCGGCCTGTTCCACTGGTTCCCCGCCTACGGCGGCGGCGGAGACGACGCACCCGACTTCGTGATCCTGCGCGCCTATCCGAATCACGCGGCGCTCGGCGCCGACTTCGAGCGCTACACGAACGGCGAGATGTTTCGCCAGTACGGTGCGCTGTTCAACAACCTCGTCGACTGCGACGTGGCGCGCGTGTACAACGCGCGCAACCAGCGCGCGGCAGAGCTGCGTCCCGAAGAAATGTAGATTGACCGGTCGCGGTACCGGCGCAGCAGCGCCGGTACCGCGTTCGCCTGCCGCGAGCGCCCGCTTGCGCGCCGCCCGGCTTCGTACTAATGTCGAGCGAATAACAAGGCCGCCCCGGAACGGTCGAAACGCGCCATTCCTTTACGAACGAGCGAGCGGCGCCGCTGTCCAATCGTCCCTGGTTCGCGTCGCGCGGAGGCAGACATGAATCCACAACCGGTCGGCTCCGGCCGTTCCCCAGGTATCAGAAAAGCGGGCACCCTGTCGCTCGTGCTCGTCATCGCGTCGGGCTGCACGATGACGCAGAACGTGCAGCAGATCGACCGGCTGGAGTCTGTCGAAGCAAACCCGCGCATCGTGCTGATGCCACCGGACATACGCTATTACCTGCTGACGGCCGGTGGCGTGCCGGAACCGCATGCCGAGTGGACCGAAGCGGCGCAGGCCAACTTCACCACGGCGTTCGACGATTACGCGCGGGGCATCGGCGCCGACCTTAAGGTCGTCGACCCGGACAACGTCGGCGCGACCGAGATCCGCTTCGAGAAACTGCATTCCGCCGTCGGGCTCAGCATCCTGCAGCATCACTTCGGCATGATGAAACTGCCGACGAAGGAGAACGGCGAAGTTTTCGACTGGTCGCTCGGCCCGGAGGCGCGAATGCTGGCCGAGGAACACGATGCCGACTACGGCATGTTCGTTTATTACCGCGACTACCAGGCATCCGGCGGGCGCGTGGCGTTCGCGATCCTGGCAGCGGCCGCCGGGGTGGGTGTACCCACAGGCTCGGAGCACGGTTTCGCCTCGATGGTCGACCTCCGAACCGGCGACATCGTCTGGTTCAACGTCGTCAACGCTGGAAGCGGCGAGATGCGCCAGGAGCAGGGCGCCGCGACGGCGGTCCGGACCTTGTTCCGCGACCTGCCGACCGCGGACGGCAACGAAACGTCGGAGTAAGCGTGCAACGCACCGCGCTCGCTGTCGTTCTCGCATTGCTGGTGGTGACCGCCGGTGCACAGGACATCGAGCACCTGATACCGCCGGGTTACGTGCCGGAGGAGGCAAAGGACGAGCAGGGACTGTGGCTCGAACTCGAGGAATACGAGCGTGAACTCAACAAGTCCGCGCTGCTGGTCCGCGATGCCGAGATCGTCAACTACCTGAACGGCATCGTGTGCCGCGTGGCCGGCGACTATTGCGACGACTTTCGCGTCTACATCGTCCGCAACCCGGGTTTCAATGCATCGATGACCGCGACCGGTATGATGCAGATCTGGACCGGCATGATCGTCCGCGCGACTTCCACCGACGAACTCGCCGCCGTAATCGGCCACGAGATCGCGCACTACACTCGGCTGCATTCGCTGGAACGCCTGCGCAGCCTGAAAGCCAAAATGGCAACCGCGAGTTTCTTCGACCTGGGCCTTGCGGTGCTGACCGGTGTCTCGGCGCCGGTGGGGCAGGCGGCCGCGATCCTGAGCTTCCTTTCGTTCAACCGTGAGCAGGAGACGGAAGCCGACCTGCTCGGCACGAAGCTCCTCGCCGACGCTGCCTACGACCCGCACGCGGCGTACCGCGTGTGGCACCGGCTGCTCGACGAAGAGGCGGCTGCCGAGGTCAAACGCGAAAAGCCGGGCCTGTTCTCGCAAACGCACCCGAATTCGGAGGAGCGTGCCGACTACCTCGAAGAGTTCGTCCGCTCGCGCTACGGTGAACCGCATGCGGGTGACACCGCCGACCCGGCCCTGCTCGCGATTCTGAATCGGCACTACCTGTTGCTGATGGAGGACCAGCTCGACACGAATCGCTTCGGCCGCACGCAGGAACTCCTGCAGCGGCACGTGCAGATCGGCGTCGAGCCCGCGCTGGTGAATTTCTTCTATGGCGAGATGTACCGCCAGCGCGGCAGAGACGGCGACATCGAGCTGGCCATCGAGGCCTACACGAGCGCCGTTTCGTCGCCGAACACACCGCCCGAGGCACACAAGAACCTCGGCTACCTGTACCTGAAGAAGAAGGACGTCGCGAACGCGCAGGCGCAGTTCCGGCGCTACCTGGAAGCGAGGCCGGACGCATCGGATCGCGCGATGATCGAGTTCTACCTGGAGGAAGACGCACGATGAGACGCATCACCTGCCTGGCTATACTGACGATGGCCGGACTGGCCGGCTGCGTGATGAGTTATTCGCTGGTCGCGCCCGGCCTCGTGACGGTGCAGGATCTCAAGCTGCAGGCCGACGGCAACTGGAACCGGGCGCCGGCGAATTACGTACCGCTGTCGCGACGCGACGCGGAAACCTGGACACGCGACGGACTGCTGCTGGATCGCCTGGTCATCGTGCCCGGCGTGCCGGACGGCGAACCGGTCCTCTATTCCCGCGAGCCGACGGCGGCCCTGCCCGTCTTTCGCGCCGACATGCTGCCAAACGAGATCGAGGAGCTGGTCGAGTCGTCGCTGGTCAAGGTCTTCGGCGAAGGCCAGTCGGTCGTCAACACGGCCAACCTGCGGCCGCAGCGTTTCGGCGAACACCCCGGCGTCATGTTCGATTTCGAGGCGACCGTAACCGACAGCCCGGAGTACCGGGGCACCGCGGGCGCTTTCGTCGCCAACGACAGGCTGTATCTCGTCTACTTTATCGGTGCGGTTCCGCACTATTACGACAAGCACCTCGCCTCGGCGACGGCCATCATCCAGAGCGCACTGCTTTAGCGGCCCGCCCCATGACCGCGCCGAACCCGGAAGCCCTGGCGAACAATCGTCCGTTGCAGACCTACCCGATCGTCGGCCGGGTGCTCGGGCCGTCCGTATTGCTGGTCATGATGCTTGCCGGCGAGTGGCAGGCCGTGATGTCGCCCGAGGCGTGGCGCGTCGCCGCCGTCGGGCTGTGGATGGCGATCTGGTGGGCGACCGAGGCGATCCCGGTTCCGGTCACGGCACTGCTGCCGCTGGTCATATTCGATCCGCTCGGCATCATGAGCATTCGCGACGCGGCAGCGCCGTACGCAAACCCGACGATCTACCTGTATCTCGGCGGCTTCGTCATGGCGCTCGCGCTGGAACGCTGGAACCTGCACCGGCGCATCGCGCTCGCCATCATCGACAACACCGGCACCGACGGCCGGCGCCTGATCGGCGGCTTCATGTTCGTCTGCGCGATCCTGAGCATGTGGATGACGAACACGTCGACGACGATGCTGCTGCTGCCGATCGTGCTGTCCGTCGCCGCGGTCATGCGCGACAACGTGCCGGACATTTCGGACGAAACGCGGAAGAACTTCCAGATCGCCATCCTGCTCGGACTCGCGTACTCGGCCAGCATCGGCGGACTGGCCACGCTGATCGGCACACCGCCCAACGCGCTCCTGATGGGCTTCATGGCCGAGAACTACGGCATCGAAATCAGCTTTGCGCGCTGGATGCTGGTCGGCATCCCGGTCAGCTTCGTCATGCTGCCGCTGGCCTGGTTCGCGCTGACGCGCGTGCTGTATCCCTGCGACATCCCGGCCAGCGACGCAGTGCGCAATCATCTGCACGAACTGCGCGAGGAGCTCGGCCCGATGAGCACCGCGGAAAAACGCGTTGCCGTTGTGTTCGGTTCCCTGATCTTTGCCTGGATGTTCCGCCAGCCGATCACCGGCGCGCTGGATATCACCGGTGTGTCCGACACCGGCATCGTCATTACCGTCGCGCTTGTCCTCTTCCTGTTACCGAGCGGCAACCCGGACGAGCCGCGACTGATGATCTGGGAAGACGTGCTGCGGCTGCCGTGGGGCGTGCTGGTGCTGTTCGGCGGCGGCCTGAGCCTCGCCGCCGCGGTATCCGACAGCGGTCTCGCGCTGTGGCTCGGGGAGCAGCTGGCGCCGCTGTCCGCCTGGGGCATCGCGGTGCTCGTCGTTGCCGCCGTCGCCATGGTCATCTTCCTCACCGAGCTCACCAGCAACCTCGCGACCACGGCAACGCTGCTGCCGGTCATGGGTGCGATCGCGCTGCAGGCCGGGGTGCCGCCGATCGTACTGACCGTGCCGATCACGATCGCTGCGAGTTGCGCGTTCATGCTGCCGGTCGCCACGCCGCCGAATGCCATCGTGTTTTCGACCGGCATCATCAGCATTCCGCAGATGGTGCGTGCCGGCGTGTACCTGAACATCATCGGCATCGCGGTGGTGTCGATTGCGGCGCTGGTGCTCGCGCCGAACCTGTTGTGAACGTGCGATTCGCGCTAGTACTGCTCGCGGCACTGGCCGCCTGCGGCTCGAGAGACCAGAGCGTCGTCCAGCCGTTCGACACCGTCCTTTCGGGTGGCACCGTCTATTCCGGCACTGATGCCGAAGGGACCGTCACGGACGTCGGTATTCGCGGCGACCGTATTGTTGCGATCGGCGATCTTGCAGGCAGCGATGCCGCGCTTCGTCTCGACGTCAGCGGACTCGCGGTTGTGCCGGGCTTCGTGGACATACACAGTCACGCGGTGCGCGACGAGCCGGACGACGGCATTTTCCGCTGGCCCGATGCCGAGAACCTGATCCGTCAGGGTGTGACGACCGTGGTCGGCGGACCCGACGGCGGCTCGCCGCTGCCGGTTTCCGCCACCCTGCAGGCGATCGAGCAGAACCCGGCGTCGGTCAACTTCGCGACTTTCGTCGGCCACGGTTCCATACGCGAGAAAATCATCGGCGAGGAAGATCGCGCGCCGACCGACGCCGAACTCGCCGCAATGCGGGACGAGGTCCGGGCCGCGATGGAACAGGGTGCGTTCGGCTTGTCCACCGGGCTCATCTACCTGCCGGGTCGTTTTGCGACGACCGAAGAGGTCATCGAACTGGCCAGGGTGGCTGCCGAGTACGGCGGCATCCATATCAGCCACATGCGCGAAGAGGGACTCGACGTTCTGAAAAGCGTCGCGGAGACGATCCGCATCGGCGAAGAAGGCGGCCTGCCGACCCAGCTCACGCATCACAAGATCGTCGGCGCGCCGATGTGGGGCAAGTCCGTGGAAACTTTGCGCCTGGTCGACGAAGCCCTGGCGCGCGGTGTCGACGTTTCGATCGACCAGTATCCCTACACCGCGTCGTCGACGAGCCTGACGATTCTGTTCCCCGGATGGAGCCTCGACGGCGGTCGCGACGCGCTGCTTTCGCGCATCAGCGACCCCGAGCAGCGTGAGCGCCTGCGTGCCGACATCGTGTACCGAATCGAGGTGGATCGCGGCGGCGACGACCCGGCCAACGTCGTGCTCGCGAACTGCCCGCACGACACGAGCCTGAACGGCCTGAATCTCTCCGAGGTGCTGCGCCGGCTGGAGCGCGACGTGTCACACGAAAACGCCGCCGAGCTCTTGATGGAACTCGTCGAGGCGGGAAACTGCAGCGCCGTTTTTCACGCGATCGACGCGGCCGACGTCGTGCGCATCATGCAGCACCCCGCGACGATGGTCTCGTCCGATGGCGGTATCGAGGGGCCGTCGGACCGGGTGCCGCATCCGCGAAACTACGGCACGTTCGCCCGGGTGCTCGGCTACTACGTGCGCGAGCAGGGCGCGCTGCCGTTTCACACCGCGATACACAAGATGACCAAGCTGCCGGCCGACCGCATCGGTCTCGCCGATCGGGGCCGCATCGAGGTCGGCGCGATCGCCGACGTCGCGATCATCGACCCGGACACCGTTATCGACACCGCGACGTTCGGCAATCCGCACCGGTATGCCCTCGGAACGTTTCACGTGTTCGTTTCCGGCCAGCCGGTGCTTTTGAATTCTGAAATGACCGGTGCCCGTCCCGGCAAGGTACTTCGCGCCCGCTAGTTTTGCAGTCAGTCGCGCGCGCGCAGAAAGCGCATCATTTCATATGCGCACACGGGCGTCGTACTCTCGATATCAACCCTGTACACATAGTCGCCGATCTCGTAGGTGATGGCCGGGATGCCGTACCTGGCAAAGAAGTAGTTCTTGGTGTTTGCCTGCTCCGAAGGCGGCCGCGGGTCGTGTTTGAACGGGAAATCGCCGAGGTGCTGCCTGGCTGTGTCGAGCCACTCCGTGGCGAAATCGAGCGGCTCGTCGAATTCGTCCGGCATCTGCGTATAGAAGAGGCTTTCACGCGTCGAGTGAAAGTCGAGCATCAGCCTGAAGCGCGCGCCGTCCGCTTCGAGTTTTGCAACCAGGTCGCGCAGCCCCTGCGTTTCCGGCTGGGTAAACGGTCCCCAGTCGCGGTTCAGGTCGACGCCGTTGACGTTGTGGCGCCAGTGGCCCCGCTCGACGCCGTCGGGATTGACGAGCGGCACGATCACAACCCTGAAGCGGCCGCGAAATTGCCGGGCAAGCCAACTGTCTCCAAGCACCGTGTCGACAAAGCTCCGCATGGCCAACGCGCCGCTGACTTCCGGCGGATGCTGGCGGCCGAACAGGAGCACCACCTCGTCGCGCGCCGCCGTCCGCGCGGCCTGGATGGGGCGGCCAAGCACGCTGCGGCTCACCGTCGCGACGTCGATGCCGTCGCGCACTGCGAGCTCGCGCAGCCACGATTCGTACCAATCGGATAACAGGAGCTCCTGCGCGGATACGTAGAGCGGCGCTTCGTCGACCGCCAGTTCGAGAGACATGGCCGATCCGTCGGCCGCTATCGATACTGCGTGCTCCGGCGCGCGACGCCAGGTCCGGCCATCGTTGCTGAGCTTCGGCCAGTAGCGCGCGTAACCGTCGACGAATTCGATTTCGATCGTGGCAGACGTTGCTGCGCGCGGACTGACGCGAAACGCATACCAGGGGCTGCGGTTGATGGGCGGCGGGTCTTCCGGGCGCACCTCGACGTAGACCATGTCTTCGGCAGCGGTGCAGCGATAAAAATTACCGCCGGCGAAATTCCGGTCGACCAGCAGGGCCGGCGACTCGCACCAGGCGCGCGGCTCGATGTCCGTCGCACACCCGGCCACGATTCCCGTCACGACAATGAGCAGCAGGCAGCGCACTCGCCGGGTTCGATTCGGGTCTGTTATTCTGAATTTCACGCGATTCGGTGTGATCCACAATTGATGAAGTTGTCGCAGCGATACTACCTTGATGACGACGTCGTCGCGATCAGCCGCGACCTGCTCGGCAAGGTGCTGTGCACGCGCCTGAACGGCTGCACGACGAAGGCACAGATCGTCGAGACCGAGGCGTATGCCGGCGTGACCGACAGGGCGAGTCACGCCTACGGCGACCGCAGAACGCGGCGCACCGAGCCCATGTATGGTGCAGGCGGGCACGCTTACGTCTACCTGTGCTACGGCCTGCATCACCTGTTCAACGTCGTTACCGGCAGTGTCGGTACGCCGCATGCGGTGCTCGTGCGCGCAGGTCAGCCGCTCGCTGGTGTCGATGAAATGCTTGTGAGACGCCGCAAGCCCCGCATCGACGACAAACTGATGGGCGGTCCCGGGACGATGTCCCAGGCACTGGGCATTACGACAGCCCTGACCGGGACCAGTCTGCTCGGCAACACGGTATGGATCGAGGAAGGATCGTTCGACGTCGATCCGGCAGCGATCCGGGTCGGCCCTCGAGTCGGCATCGACTACGCCGGGAAGGATGCAAAGCTGCCGTATCGTTTTCGGCTCAATCTCGACGAGTCGCCCGGATGAGGGCAATCGCGAAAATCCGTAGCGGACCGGTTTCTCTGCTCCTGCTGGCCGGAGCCGCGCTGGCCGACAGTTCACTATCGCCGTTTCAGCGCATCGCGAGTGAGAAACTCGGCTATGACCTTCAGTACCAGGTGTACCAGCCGGCCGGCCACGAGTCCGGCGGCGAATACCCGGTGCTGTTCGTCACCGATGGTCCGATGTATATCGACCGTGGGCGTGTGCCCCGGGTGCTGGATCGCCTGATCCGGCAACGGCGCATCGAGCCCGTGGTCGCCGTGTTCATCGATGTCCGCGATCCGGACGATCCGTCGGTCAATCGCCGCAACCGGCAGTTTGCCTGCAGCGAAGACTACTATCGATTTTTTGCCGACGAGCTGATACCGACGATAGAAAGCGAGTACCCGGTGCGCAGGAACCGGGATGCACGAACGATTCTCGGCGTATCGTTCGGCGGCCTGAACGCGGCATGTTTCGGCCTGATGGGATACGAAACGTTTTCCGGCATTGCCATGCATTCACCGGCTACGCACCCGGTACCTGGGCTGCTGCCGGCTTACGAAGCTGCGCCTCTGCTGCCGCTCAAGATCTTTCTCAGCACCGGGTCGCAGTACGACAACACGCGCACGAATCGGGAGTTTCGCAGCATACTTCGCGACAAAGGCTACGAGCTGAAATACCTCGAAGTGCCGAAAGGCCACGACTGGAGTAACTGGCGGCCACTGATCGATGACGTGCTGCTGTTTTTTTACGGCGCCGCGGGCGACGGTCGGTAGACCAAGGTACGTGTCGTGAACATCCTTTACCTGATCCTCGTTCTGCTGGTGGTCAGCCGCGTGTTCGCCGAACTGGCCGAGCGCGCGCGCCTTCCCGCGCTGGTTGGCGAACTTGTGGCCGGCGTGGTGCTGGGATTCCTGCTGCAGCGGTTTCGCGACTATGTGCCGGTGCTCTGGGGCGCGTCGCAAAGCGAGACCTACGAGTCCTTTGTCAGCCTGGGAATGTTCTTTCTCATGCTGCTTGCCGGAATTCGCATGGAGCCGCTGGAATTCGCTCGCTCGAGTCGATCCTCGATCTGGGTGGCGCTCGGCGGCATGATCGTTCCGGTCGCCGCGGGCATCGGTCTCGGCTATCTCGTCCTGCCGGCGTCTCCGTACCAGCTCGCGCAGTGTCTCTTCCTCGGTGTGGCACTCGCGATCACTGCGGTGCCGGTAGCGGTGCGCATTTTCATGGACCTGGGAGAGCTGGAGACGCGGGTCGGCAAGACCGTCATCGCCGCGGCGCTCTGGGACGACCTGCTCAGCCTGTTTCTACTGGCAATCATGCTCGCCGCAATCGTCGGCGAGGGGACGGGTGGATTCCAGGCTGCCGCGTTGCTGCCGTTGCTCGGAAAAGTGCTGCTCTTTTTCGCCGTCACGATACCGCTGGGTCTGTTCGTCTTTCCGCTCTTGTCACGGTACTTCCGTTACCTGAGTTTTCCCGAAGTCGATTTCAGCATCATGCTGATCGCCGCGCTGGCCTACGCGGTGTTCGCCGAGATGATGGGATTACACATGATTCTCGGTGCGTTTCTCGCGGGCATGTTTTTTCATCCCAAGGTCGTCGCGCCGGACGTCTACGAT
>CALKYK010000508.1 GCA_938003715.1 uncultured Gammaproteobacteria bacterium | reverse complement strand
TCAGCCCGTTGAAGCGGCGCTGGTAGCGAGCGAGATCGGTCACCGACAGCCCGGAGTCGTAGTCGCCGAACATCGCGTAGAACTGGCGTCGCTCGAGCTTCAGGTACAGCTTGCGCTGGCTGGCTGCGTCGTATCGCTGTTCGCTCTTGTCGGCATAGAGCGAGTAGAACGCGTTCGGATCGACGACGGTCGCAAAACGATTGCGCGCGTCGCTTCTGTCGCGATCGGAGTCGTACGCGAGTGTCAGCAGATACTCGCCCCGGACCTGGCCCTTGGCAAAGAAGGCGACGCGGCCTTCGTCGAAATAGTCTTCCTCGAAACCGGCGTCGGCGGCGGCGACCATGTTGTCGGACAGCGTGTTGTAGCCGACCGTGCCCTCGGCGAATCCGACCAGGATCCAGTCGCGCGGCTGCGGCGACAGCCAGACGCGGAATTCCTGCTGTCGCTTGTGATCGAAGGTCATCGTCAGTTCGGCTTCGCCCGACTGGGTCGTCGGCTCCAGCTCGATCAGCGCAATACCGTCCGGCCCGACCCGGTACAGCGGTTCGCGCCCGCCGACCGCAACGATTTCGTTCTTGCGTTCGTACTCGACCTCCCACCAGGAGCGATACGGCGCGTTGACGCGAAACGTGCCGATCGTTCCCTGCCGCGACTTCTCGCCGGCGCGATCGTAGAGGCGCAGTGCGACGACGGGCCGGGTCTTGCCGTCGGCGACAAGAACCGACATCTCCGGCACGATTTCGCCGCGCACCGCGCCGCCGGCGAATACGATCTCGCGCACGAGTTCCTCGACCAGTGCGCCGTTCGCGTCGGTCACGGCCACGCGGATCCGGTTCGCCCCGTCGCGCAGGTCGACGCCCTTCCAGCGCGACACCGCGAAGTCCTGGGTCGGTCCGACCTCGACGCCGTCGTAGTTCAGCGGGTTGACCGGTCTCCCGTTCAGTTCGACGGCGACCTTGTGCTGCATGCCGTGCTTGACCGAGATCTTCGTCGAGGGTATGGCCGGTGCAAAACCGGCGTCAGGCAGCAGGAGTTCCACACCCGGACCAAGCTCCGACATCGGCGGCTCGACCTGCGAACCCGGCAGCCCGGTCCGGTCGTTCGCCGCCTCGCGCAGGCGCTTGCGCATGGCTTCTTCCTCGAGGCCCGGCACGGCGCCCTGCGTTTCGGCGATGACCACCCCGGAGCTCGCCTTCGTCACTTCGAGGAACGACGGGCGTGCCGGGCGCTTGCCGGACAGGATCATTTCGACGCGCCGATTTTGCTGCCTGCCGTCGGCGGTCGCGTTGTCGGCGACCGGGTCGTCGGGGCCGCGGCCCTCGACAGTGACGTTGCCGGGCGCCACGTCGAGCGCTGCCGCCAGGAAGTTCGCCGCCGATTCCGCACGCGCCCGGGACAGCGCGTAGTTGTCGGCGTAAAGGTGCCGGTTGCGCGGCGCAATACGCTGGCTGTCGCTGTGGCCGATCGCGGCGATGTGCACGTCGCGAACGCCCTGCCAGTCCTCGACCAGGCGCGCGAGCTCCAGCCGGTCTGCGGCGGACAGCTCGGCGGACAGCACCGCGAACTTGAGATTCAGCACGTAGCCCGCGTTTTCGATGACCGCAGGCTCGCGCAGCATCGCGGTTTCGACGACAGGCGTTTTCTGTCCTTCCTCGATCGGCGAGTCGAAGCGGGCGAACGCCTTCGTCGTCAGCTCGCCGACGGTGGCGGGCGAAATCGATGCCTCGAAGCGCACATCGCTCGACCAGTTGCCGAACTGCTCGGGCAGCGATATCGCGATCGCCGGGCCGGTAATGCGCGGGTCGGATACGGGAGCGCCGTCGACCGTGAGCGTGCCCGGCAGGTAGCTGACGCCGTCGGGCAGGAGCAGCATCAGCTCGATGTCGCGGATACGGACGTTGCCGCTGCCGTTGACGTCGACGACGTACGCCACTTCCTCGCTGGAGTCGGTGCCGATGTTCCTCAGTTCGATGTCGACCTGGCCCTCGGGCGGCAGTTTGCGCCGCAGGTAGAAGTCGGCACGGTTCAGGCTGCCGCGGTGCGTGCGCACGAACTGCGAGTCGGCGCGGCCCGCGAACTGCGGCGCCGTGTCGCAGCCGACGATCTCGAAATAGTTCGGGACCGATTCCGGGTCGATCTGCGCGACGTGCGTGCCCGGCGGCAGGTCCTCGAAGTGGAAGCGCCCGCCTTCGTCCGTGACGGCGAAGCGGCCGTCTTCCAGGTAGACGCGGATGCCGGGGACGCCTAGATCCTCGGCGAACGTGCCGGCTGCGCAGTGGCCCTCGACGATGCGCCCGATCAGGGTGCTTGTCGAGCGGAACAGGTCCTCGACGAGCCGGATGCGGGCATCCGACTGGTTCGAGACGAGGCCCGCATCGGCGAACGCGGTGGCCGTATTGACCAGCTCCTGGTTCCGCTGCCCGGTGACGACTTCCGCCACGTAGAGAATCTGCACCCGATCCCCGGGATTCAGGTCACCCACCGGGAATTCGAGTGTGCGACCGTCGGCCGAGATCACGGGATCGGCAATGGACGTGCCACCTCGTGTCGCCGAACCGGACACGTAACGCAGGCCGCGGGGTAGCTGGTCGACCAGTCGCACGCCGGTGGCGATGCCGGTTGCCGCGCTGTTTTCGATCGACAGTTCGTAGCGGACGAAGTCGCCGGGTGAGGCGATCGTCGTCAGCGTGGTTTTCTGCAGGAACAGCGCACCTTCGACCGGGTCGACGGGAAGGTCGAAGTCGACGGAGACGCCGCCACTCTTGGTGAACGCCGCGCCGAACGATGCGGGGCCGAGTACGTACGGGGCGCCGGGCAGTGACTGCAGGTCCGCTTCCGCAGCCCGGGAAGGCGCCTCGTAGGTGGCCGGCGGCACGACGACGAGACGGTAGTTGCCGTCCGGTACGACCGGGAAGCGGAATTCGCCGGTACCGAAGACGTAGCTCGTACCGGAGCTGTCGACCTCGGTGCCGCCGCTCGTGATCGTCGACGGGAACTGGCTCACGCCGTCGTTACCGAGAACGGTTGCCGGCAGCCCGGTTTGCGCATCGATCAGCGATACGCGCGCGCCGTCAATGGCCGCACCGGTGCGCGATTCGAATACCAGGCTCAGCGGATCGATCGCGGCCGAGTCTTCTGCCGTATCGTTCGAATCCGCCGGGTCGGTGTAGCTGACGCGAACGGTCGAGTCCTGCGCGCCCTGCAGCACGCAGTCGCCGGACGCGCCGGCGCCACCGGCAGTGGGCACGTAGCCGACGAAGACACCGGTGTTGATCCCGGTTTCGGTCAGGCGAATGGTTTCGCTGTCACCGCTGACGTCGTTCGTCACCGTCACGACGGCGGTGTCGATCACGGCGGCATCGACGTTCTGGTCGCTGTCGTCCAGGCGGATGAACACGGGCTCGCCCGAGTTATAGCCCGAAGCCGGCGATACGCCCTGCGGCTGGGTGGGGTCGATCGTGTTACCGCCGAGCAGGGTCGGATCGGCAAGCGTTGCGAACGTGCCGCCCTGCAGGCAGGCAGAGGGGCCGACCGGCTCCTGCCAGGCGCCGCCGGGACCGACGACGCGGGTCAGCTCGATCGTGGCCGGACTTCGGGTGACCGCGGTGACGACCTCGACGATATTCGACAGCGCCGTGGAAGGGACGCTGGCCGAGTTCAGGTAATCGAGCTGCGCCTGGTTCGAAATAACCGTGCCGGGCGGGCTTGCGGAGAGCGCGTACGGCGCCGAAAGGCAGGCGAAAATGGCGACGAGAATGCCGCCGGAGATGAATTTACGCAGGCGCCGGACGCACCGCGGGGGGAACGACTGTTCCCCCCGGGTATGCTCTCGCGCACGGTCTGCAGGCGCCGCTCCGGGTGGAGCGCCGCGCGCAGTGCCGCGCAGCCAGCCGCCGTTACGGGCGGCCGGCACGCGGCACGTTATGTGCGCGAGACCAGGCACCGTGATGAGGTAACGAAACGCTTTAGTTGATCGTTACCCGGAACCTGATCGTCAGCGTCGTTCCCTGCACGACGGTGATCGCCAGGTTGCCGTTGCCGACCGTCACGTTCTGCCCGTCGAGCGCACAGCCGTCAGTGTCGGCGTCCAGCGCATCGGCGTTACAAGGCGTGATGGTCGTACCGTTATTAATCACCTCGTAGTCCTGGCCGGCGTAGAAATCCGTCACCAGCGTAACGTCGGCCGAGAGCGTGTCGGTGATCGATACGTTGTCCGCATCGAGCGTGCCGCCGTTTGCTACCGTGATCAGGTACTCGATCGTCGCGCCCGGAATCGCTTTCGGATTCGTCGTGCCGTTGAACGGATCGTCAATGACGCTCGCGGTCTTGGTCACGTTCAGTCCGGCGGACTGGATCTGGAAGCCGTCCCGATCGCTTTCCACGCCGTCTCCCAGTCCCGCGCCGCCGTCTGCGAACACGTTCTGCACGAGCGTGGCATCGTCGGCGCTGCCGACGTCGTCGGTCAGGTCGGCACCCAGCGTCGCAGCGGTCCCGGCTGCGGCAACCGTCGCGGTCAGCTCGAGGTTGGCGATATCAGCATCGACAAGTCCGAGACCCGCATCAGCAAACACGTAAACCGTCACGGAGGCGTCTTCGGCCAGTTCGTCGGCATAGTCGAGGTCACCCAGTACGGGCACGCCGCCGCCGTTGCCGACACGTATGCGAAGGTTGCTCATGTCGACATCGGAATCCGTCAGACCGTTGACCGGGCCGTCGACATTCCCTAGCTGGGCCACCGTCATACGGAAATCCTGAGCCGAGTTTCCGGTGTTGGTCAGAAGGAATTCGACGAACACGTCCGTGTCGCCCGGCGTCGCCGTGGTGTGAACAGCACCGACCTGGGTCAGCGTGAAGTCGACACGATTGTCGACGACAAACGTCGTGACCGTGCCGTTGCCCGCACCCGGCGTGCTGTTGCCGGTCGGCGACGATTCGATCTCCGTCTGCGCGACGGTGTTGACGCTGTAGTTGACGGTAGCGAGGTTGTCAATGTCGGTCCCCGCCGTCGTTCCGGCCGCAAACGCGTGGCTGCCGAACAGCAACACCACGGCCGTGGTTGAGAGCTTTGTGAAAAAGCTCAGTCTAGGTTTCATTCCTAACATCACGGTACTCCTTACACATGTAGTCAAACCGTTCACCGGCATTCATTGCCGGCAGAGGTACTGCGACGGCGCAGGCTTCACGCATGCACCGCTTTTTCCCCGTTTGTTGCCAATCGTCTTGTCGCGATTCGCTCAATTCAGTCGCGCACGGAAACGCGCCATGCCCTGCGCACCGGCTTCGAGTGCGTTCTGCAGGGTCCAGCGCACGTGCGTGTAGTCCCCGGGCTCCGCCGGTCGCGTGTCGCCGTTCAACGGGACACGCAGCTCATTCGCCGCCGCGAACGACTGCCCGCCATCCACCGAGAACTCGATGACGGTGCCGGGCCCGAACGCGGATCCCTCGACGTAGGTCAGGTTCGCCGATATCGGATTCGTGATGACGACGTTTTCCGCCGCGTCCTCCGATATGTTCGTGAACGTGATCGTGTAGACGACGTCGTCGCCGGGAACCACGGTTTCCGCCGGCACCAGCCGCCGTTCCGTTTCCCCGGCCTCGTTCGTCGTCATCTCTTCTTTCTGTACGACGGTGCGCACGTTCAGGTGTCCCGCATCCTGCGCCGCTGCCGGCAGGCCGGAAAACAGGACGGATACGAAGACCAGCGTCATCAGTTGTTTCATGGCTTTCCCCTTGTTCATATCTCCAGGCGTTTCCGTTAATCGATCGTGACCGCGAACCCGACGGTCTGGATGCCGTCGAGCTGGTCCAGGTCGCCGAGGCGAACGATCACGGTCGGCGCGCCGACCGTGTCCAGTTCGCCTTCGTCGGCGTCGGCAACGTCGGTCAGGTTGTTGCCGTTCAAAAAAATGCTTCCCGGTACGAATGTCGTGTTGGCCGGAATCGGGTCCGAGAAGATGCTGTTCGTCGCCGTGCCGCCGTTCGTCACCTCGATCGTCACCGTGTAGGTCAATGTCGAACCGACGGTCGGCTCGCTGCCGCCGAACGGATCGGAGACCGCGACCGACTTGACGATGCTGATCTGCACGTCGGAGACGACGTATTCGCCGAACCCGTCGTCGTCGCCGCCGCTCGCGCCGATGATCGCGTCGATGCCGCCGTCGCCCTGACCGGCGAACACCGTGCCTGGCGCGCCGGTGCCCGTCGTCGAGCTGGCCGTGAGCTCGCTGCGGCCGACCAGCCCGTTCGCCAGGCCGCCGGGAATGTCGTTCACCAGCAGCATGTCGACCGATGCGTCCGCAGCAAGCAGCGGGTCGTTGACACCGGACTGCCAGGCGACGTCGCCGGCGCTGAAGTCGCCGCTGCCGTCGGTGTCGAAATAGATCGCGGGCACCGCCGGCACCGGATCGAAGTCGTCGCCGGTGAGCGTGCTGTCGATCGCGAACTGGAACGTCTCGCTGCCGTTTCCGGTATTGGTGACCGTGAACAACAGGCTTCGGTTGCTGTCATTCGGCGCGACCAACACCTGCCCGCTCTGCAGCGTGACGTCGACGTCGATGCGTTCGAGCACCGTTATGCTGACGGTGTTCGAATCCTGCGAAAGCGTAGCGCCGCCGTATGTGAAACTGATCGTCGCGGTGTTGTCGATGACCGTTCCGGCGGGTGTGCCGGCGGTCCAGGCCGGAGCCGCGGCGAAGGCGAGCGTCAACAGCAATACCGCGGCGCGTCGGCCGTGGCGCATGCGCGCGGTTCCGGGAAGCCGGAGAGAACTAGCTGGCATCAAGGTTCATTCCTCGTCAGCGGCGGACGCGCGTCGTCGCGGCGTCAGCCGCGCCGATCGTCGTCCGCTTTTGCCCAAGCGGGCCTGTCCCGTGCAGCCGGACCGTTCGCGTCATTGCGTCGGGCCGAGGCGCCTGCAATGCGTGCAGGCACGACCACGGCAGTGCTGCCGTCGGTGCGCGGGGCCTCGTCGCACTGTCTCTTTTTAACTTGTTGATTGCACGGAAAATGCCCGACGAGTCGCCAATCTGTGAGGCGATTCACAGTCAACCCGTGAAGTCCCTCACAGACGCGATCCCAGTCGTGGCGCGGGCTTGCCGCTCATCGGCGGCGCGAGAAAAAAAGCCTTATGTCAGGTCGATCCGGCTTATGAACGGTGACCGTTTTGGCGGGTGAGAGCCGTCACAGATGGTCCTGTGACACGCTATTCGTTCCTTGAAACCGACCGGTCGCCATATCGGAAATGCAGCGCCCAGAAACGGGATACGTCAGCTTGCGAAACGGCGGCCGG
>CALKYK010000507.1 GCA_938003715.1 uncultured Gammaproteobacteria bacterium | reverse complement strand
CTGCTCGAGGGCGGATTCAGTCGCCGCATCGGCGATCGAGGAATCGTGCGGGCATCGGCCGAAGTCGGCCCGGGGCGCATCGACGGCGATTACTTCCGTTACCGCAAGGCGGCCGTGTCGGGCACGGTATTGATGACACAGCGCTGGTCCGCAGAACTGTCGGATACCTACGTCAACATCGACGACACGGTCGGCCACGTCGTCGGCCTTTCGGTCACGCGGGCCTTCTCCAACGGACTGGCGCTGACGCTGAACGGGGTGACGTCCGCGGGCGGAATCGATTCGCGCCAGCTCGGCGCGAAGTTCCGCATCGACAGGCGGTTTTCCATTCTCGGCGGCTACTACGGCGGCGAAACGCGCGACCCTGTGCTGCTGAACGAGTTCGGCACCGACTTCGGCGAGAAGGTCGTCGACCTGCGACAGGCCTACGTTGGCGTGGGCGTGCCGATCGGCCGCTACACGCTGCTGACCGTGTTCGACGTGCTCGAACTCGACGACGTCACGCGCCGCGAGCTGACGCTGGTCCTGCAGATCCCGCTCGGCAGCCGGAGCAACGCGCGATGAGCGCCTCGTCAAGATGGCTGCTGCCGGCCGCTGCCGGACTGGCGATGCTCGCGCTCGGCGTGGCGGCGCTCAGGGCCGGCGACCGCGCGCGCAGCACCGAAATCGATGCGACCGCGCGCGAGGAAGCAATGGCGATCGCGACGGAAGTTCAGACCGGCCTGCTCGACATCGCAGCAGCGCTTGCCGCGATTCCCCTGCCCGCCGACGCCACTGCCTTATCGCATCCCGCGTTGCCCCGGGGTCGGGAAACGACGCTCTGGCAGCAATCGAACGGACGACTTGGCGCGGTGGCGAACCAGGACGCCGACGAGCTGCTGGCGAAACAGGTCGGTCGAAGTCAGCGTTCGCTCGAAGCCCCGGTCGTATCCGCCAACGGGCGTGACCTGGTGTTGCTGCGCGTGCCGCGCGAAGGCGGCTGGATCGGCGTGACGTTTCCGGCCGACACGCTGGTCAGCAGGCGGGACTCGAGCGCGCTGGCGCTGCAGTCACTCGAACTCGCGTGGGCCGGGGAGGACGGCGCAACCGGCGACAGCATCTTTCGCGCCTCGCTGCAGCCCGGCGCGCGCAGTGCAGGCATCGCGTTCCCGGTGCCCGGCGGCAGCTGGAAGCTGCTGTACGACAGCAACGCCGCCGTTCGAGGCGAAGAACTGCGCTGGGCGCTCTACACGACGGTAGCAATCCTGGCCTACCTGTTTGCGATGCTCGTATACCGCCTGCGGCTGAAGCCCGCCGCCCTGCGAGGCGACCTCGACCGCCTGAACCTGCGCTTCAAGCGCCTGAATGACGAGTTGGCGACCGTGCTCGCGAACCGCGAACAGGTCCAGGACCGGATCTACCGCCTGTCCGTGACGGACTCAGAGACCGGACTGCCGAACCGGCAGGCGCTGGCAGAGCGCCTCGTTGTCGCGGAGCCGGTCAGCCTGGTCGTCCTCGGCCTGCGCGACATCGAGAACGCGGAGCACACGCTGGGCCACAACGTGGTCGCGGCCATACTGCCCGAGATCGCTCTGCGCCTCGAGGCTTCCCTCGAGAAGAGTCACTTCATTGCCCGCACGAACAACTACCAGCTCGCCGTGATGCTGCCGGACACCGACGGTGACGCCGCGGTCGAACAGGTCAGTGAATGGACCGGGCGCCACGTTACCGGCGTCTACGATCACAAGTTCGGCAAGCTCAATGTGTCGCCGCGCTTCGGCATCGTGACTGCGAACGACGGCTACGGCGCCGCGGAGCGAATGCTCGACGACGCGATGTCGGCGCTGTCCGATGCCGATGCCAGCACCGAGCGCTGGTCGACGTTTGCCGCCGACCGGCGCGACGACCGGGTCACACGCATCCAGCTCGAGTCCGACTTCAAGGAAGCGATCGCGAACAACGAGTTCCGGCTCTTTTACCAGCCCATCGTCAACACGACGTCGGGCAAGCCGCGCGGATTCGAATGCCTGGTGCGCTGGCAGCACCCGGTCGAAGGGCTGCTTCCGCCGGGACGCTTCATCGAGCTCGGCGAGTCGACCGGGCTCATCAGCGAACTCACGCGCTGGGAGATGCGCGAAGCGGTTCGTCACGCCAGCACCTGGCGCAACCTGCACCGCGCCGGCTGTTACCTGAGCATCAACCTCTCACCGCTCGACCTGTTGCAAGCCGATCTCGTCGACGACTTTGCGGATACCGTCGCCCGCGCAGGGCTGTCGGCATCGATGTTCCGGCTCGAGATCACGGAATCGATGCTGATCAACAACGTCGGACGTACGCGGGAAATGCTGACCCGGTTCCGCGACCACGGCTTCGGCATCATGATGGACGACTTCGGCACCGGCTTTTCGTCGCTGAGTTACCTGCGCCAGCTGCCGTTCACCGCGGTCAAGATCGACCGTTCCTTCACCCAGGCGATCACCTGGGACAAGAAGGATTTCGGACTGGTGAGAAACATCCTGAACCTGGTGCATTTCCTGGACATGGAAACGATCATCGAGGGAATCGAGACCACCGAGCAGTTCGAGCTCCTGCAGACGATCGAGCCGACCTACTGCCAGGGCTACCTGTTTTCCCGGCCGCTCGCCGCGATCGACGCGGAGGATTGGCTGGCACGCGAGCTCGGCGAGGCGCCGCTGCCGCAGGCGCTGCCCTAGGCCGGCCGGAGTCGGCTACCGGGGGCCGTTCGCCGGCCCTGACCGGCCGTATTAAATGTCAGCGATGTCATAAACTTAGGGCGCTTTTCTCGAGCTCGCCCCTGTGATGCAGGTCACAATTTCCGCGCGGATTTCGTCAAGTTTGGCCCTCTCGCGCCGATAAATCGTTGGAGGACATGTTCTGGATGGAACCGCATGGCAACACCCAATCCGCTGCCCGAACAGGCCGCCGCCACCGATCATTCACTGCGTATCCTGGTCATCGACGATAACCCGTCCGACCGGGAATTCTATTCACGCTGCCTGAAGAATCGCGGCTGCCAGGTCGTCACGGCATCGACCGGTGAGGAAGGAACGCGCAAGTTCGCCCAGCAGCCGGTCGACTGCGTGCTGCTCGATTACAACCTGCCCCGCTGGGACGGTCTCGACGTACTCACGGCGTTCGTCATGGATCCGCACCGTTCGCCGGTACCGATCATCATGGTCACCGGGCAGGGCAGCGAGGACATCGCGGTCAGCGCCTGGAAAAACGGCGCCGCCGACTACCTGTCGAAAGACGTCGTGTCTCCGGAAGCGATTCACCGCGCCGTCATCAACGCGGTGGAAAAAAACCGCCTGCGCATGGAGGTCGCCGCGCACGCCGCCGACCTTGCGAACACGAACGACACGCTGCGCAAGCGCAACGCCGAGATCAAGCGCTTCTACCACACGGTATCGCACGAGATCAAAACGCCGCTGGCCGCCGCGCGCGAGTTCGTGTCGCTGGTACAGGACGGCGTCGCCGGGCCTGTCAGCGAGCAGCAGGCAGAGTTTCTCGATTACGCGCTCTCGAGCTGCGACCAGCTCGCCGAGCACCCCCACGACACGATCGAATCAGCACGGCTCGACAACAGCAAGCTGAAACTCAAGCTCGGGCCATTCCAGATATCCGGTGCCGTAAACCGTGCTCTGGCGTCGAACGCTGCCGCGGCACGCGAAAAATCGGTCACGATCCAGACCCGGATTCCGGACGACATCGCCGACGTCGTCGGCGATGAAAACCGGATCGTGCAGGTGCTTTGCAACCTGTTGAACAACGCGCTCAAGTGGTCGGAGGAAAATTCGAAGATCCTGCTCGAAGTGACACTGGTCGACGAAGGCGTCGACGTCTCCGTCATCGACGAGGGTCCCGGCATCGATCCGGCCCATCACACCGGCATCTTCGAACGGCTCTACCAGGTGACCGAGGACCCGCATATCAACGGCGGCGGCCTGGGGCTCGGCCTGAGCATCGCGCAGGAACTGGTGCGGCAGCACGGCTCCAAGATCCGGCTCGACAGCGCACTCGGTAAAGGCAGCACGTTCACGTTTCACCTGCCTTTCGCCGAAAGATACCGCAGCGGAGACAGCGAATGACCACGATACTCATCGTCGAGGACGACTCGAAGATCGCGCACGCGATGAGCGTCCGGTTGAAATCGCTCGGCTACTCCGTGCGCGTGGCCGCGGACGCCCCGGCCGCGCTGCTCCAGGCGCGCAAGCACAGCCCCGACCTGGTGCTGCTGGATATCTCGCTGCCCGGCGGCAACGGATTCACGGTCG
>CALKYK010000506.1 GCA_938003715.1 uncultured Gammaproteobacteria bacterium | reverse complement strand
AATCGACAAGGCGATGCGCGACATCGTCAAGAGCGGCTTCGAGTCGCAGGATAAGCTGCCGGAAATCCCGCCGCCGCCGGAGCCGAAGGCAACGAAAGCGAAGACAGGCCGCCGCGGCCGCAAAGGGCGGCGAAAAAAGAAGAAGGCGAGCGGTTGAATATCGCGCAGTTTCCGGGAGATTGTTGAGCGGGCGCGGCTAAGCTTTCTGTGCCGATACGACGTTTGCGGTCGCCGGGAATCGCGCTTCCCCACCGTCCGTCGCATACGCGGCCAGGTCAACCTCCGCAGCGGCCAGGACATCTTCGATCGCCGCCTCGTCGAGATGGATATCGAACAGTGGCAGCCAGCCGCGCAGCTCCGCTTCGACCATCTGGCGGACACTCGGGAACGCGGCATCCTCCGTAATCGTATCGACGTCGATCGAAACGAAGCCGGATTTCTCGAGTAGCGACGTCGTGGCTTTCGGGTCACCCATGCTGAACGGCAGCCGCTCCGCTTCGGCCGCGGCCTCGCCGAGCTTGTCACCAATCAGCGCGGCGATGTCGCGGTAGGCGGGATTCGCTTCCAGTGAGCCCCAGACGGCGACCGCGAGTCGACCGCCCGGTTTCAGCACGCGATGCATTTCGGAGATCGCCTGTTGCCGGTCATTGAAAAACATCAATCCGAACTGCGAGACGACGCAATCGAACGACGCGTCGGGCAGATCGAGCGCCTCGGCGCTGCCGAGCATCCACTCGATGTCGGGCGCCAGCTCTTCCGCGACTGCCAGCATGCCTGAAGCCGGGTCGACGCCGACGACGCGGCCCGACGATCCGGCACGAGCCAATACCTCGCGAGTGAGCGCCCCCGTTCCGCACGCAATGTCGACTACGTGCGCCCCGTCACCGACAGACACAGCGGCCAGGAGGTGTTTAGGCCACGGCCGGAACAGCGCCGGCACGAACAGACTCTCGTAACCGCGTGCGGCTTCGATCAGGTCCGGTGCAACTTCCGCGTTCATTCAGTCACTCCGCGTAGGGCTGTAGTCGTTTCTTGAGGTCTCGCGCGCGCTCGATATCCAGAGTCCACCAACTGACAAGTTCCTTGAGACGATCCATGTGCGCGGCATACTCGGGCAGCAACTCGCCCGAATCAGGATCGTAAAAAGCGTTGGCGTCCCGATACAGGTTGGGCAGAATCTTCGCCTCCGTGAACTCGGCATAGCGAACGTAGCGTTCGCCCACGCCCGTAACTTCTGAATAGAAATAGCCGAGGTCGAAGACCAGGTCGGCGTCGAACAATTCCACCGGCCGCGATTGCGCCACGACGTCGAAGACGATGCTCGGCGGGCGCTCCGAGCCCGGGATGCGGAAGTAAAAAGGCGCCGGCATCTCGCCGCGTTCCCGTGCTTCGTCCCAGGCCGCGCGGCCAGCGCGCGCCTGCGCTACGAAACGGGATTCGGCGTCGATGACGTCGTCGAGCCCGCGCTGGATCGCAGCCGCGATATCCCGGGCACGCTCGCGATCCGCAAGATCGTCGCGATAGTTGTCGACCTGGAACGCGGCCAGGACGCCGAGGAAAACGATCGCCAGTTCGAAGCCGAGTTTCCTTGCGCCCGCGAACCATTGGCCGTCGTGGCGCGAACCTGAACCCATGTCAGGTCACGGCGCCACCGAATACTTCGTAAACGCGCCGCCTGCCTCGGCCAGCGAGTTCGGCCCTTCAGCCGCGAACACGTTGCCGTCGGCATCGACCGCGACGCCCTCGCCCGCGGTGCCCTGGTAAAGCCGCGACTCGCGTTCGAACGGCGGGATGAAGCCCGTAATGCGGTCTTCGTCCGCGGGCCCGATGCGCACGCCGTTCAGCCAGTTCGGATGATTGATCGGCCCGGACTCGGAGTCGATCGCATACACCGTGTCGTCCGCGGTGATGAACAGTCCGCTGATGCGGCCGTACAGGTAGCGCGATTCGAGGTAGTTGCCTTCCTGGTCGAAGATCTCGAGTCGATGATTGCCGCGATCGGCGACCCACAGCCGACCTTGCGAATCGAATGCCAGCGCGTGGGGCGTGCGGAATTCGCCGTGGCGCACGCCGATCTGCCCCCACTCCATGAGGTAATTGCCGTCGGCGTCGAACTTGATGATGCGTCCGGTCAGTCCTGCAGCCCGCGCCGCCTCGATCTCCTCCATCGTCCCCTGGTTCTGCCCGCTGTGGCCGTCGGCGACGAAGATACTGCCGTCCGGTGCGGTGATGACATCGTTCGGCTGGTTGAACTGCCCCGGCTCCGTGCCTGCCTGCCCGGCGGTACCGAGTGACATCAACAGCTCGCCATCGGGGCTGAACTTGTGCACCTGGTGCCCTTTCGTGCCCTCGGCGTTACTGACGAAGTCCGTAACCCAGACGTTACCGTCCGCATCGACGTGTATGCCGTGCGGCGTCACCATGATGCCGCCGCCGAAATTCGCCAGGACTTCGCCCGTGTTGCGGTCGAACTTGAAGATCGGGTCGACCGGGTTGTTGTCGCAGTTGATCGGCACGCCGCCGCCGAACGTGCTCGCGCCGCAGCGCTCGTAGGCCCAGATGTGGCCGTCGTGCGGATCGATGTCGATGCCGGCCGAAGAGCCCCACTCGCGGCCGTCAGGCAGGTCGCCCCAGTTCGTCGTCACGTGCGGTGCCGGGTTCGCTACGCCTTCGCCGGTTATCGGGTTGCCGGACGCCGCCGCCCCGGCGGAAGGCGCCTCGGGTGCGGTGCAGGCCGCGGAAGCGAGACAAAAAAAGCCGGCCAGTGCCGATAACGTTATTTTTCTTCGAAGCATGGCATCCCCCTGTTGACTGCCGTTTTCAACGCCGCATGGGGACTATAATCGACGCGCGCCGATTATTGCAGCGGAGGGGCGGATGCACAGATTGACGACCTGCGTGGCAGCGACGAGCCTGGTCATTGCGGCCTGCGCTTCGGGCTACGAATTCCGTAGCGACGATCGACCGGCCTACGACCGTGCGGTGTCGGTCGAGCAGCTCGACGCGCTGCAGATGCAGGGCGCCGCGATACTGGACGTCCGCCTGAGCGAGGATTTCGACGCAGACCCGCGGCTGATTCCGAACGCGTACTACCGCGATCCCGAGGCGATCGAGTCCTGGGCGCGGACGATGACGCCGGGCGCCCGCCCCGTCGTCGTCTATTGCGTGCGCGGCCGCTGGGTCAGCCAGAAAGCGGCAAAGTAGCTCGACGACCGCGGCTTCGACGTCTACATCCTCGACGGGGGTATCGAGGCATGG
>CALKYK010000505.1 GCA_938003715.1 uncultured Gammaproteobacteria bacterium | reverse complement strand
GCCGGACAGCGCGTTGGCTCGGTCGGGAGCAAGCTCGAGGGCTTTTCGGTACGACTCGATCGCCCGCTCGTGGTCGCCGGCCATCCCGATCGCGCTGGCATACAGCACGTGGCTTTCGGCGTTTTCCGGCGACAGGCGAATTACCTGCTTCGCGCTTTCCACGGCTTCATCGAGCTTGTCCAGTTCGCGCTGCACGTTCGCAAGGTCGACCCAGGCGCGCGCATAGTCAGGCGCGTTCGACAGGGCTTTTTTCAGAAAAACCTCGGCGTCACGGTAACGCTTGTTGCGGGATGCAATGGCCGCGAGCAGCCGCGCCGCCTCCACGTGGTCGGGATCCTTCTTCAGGATGTCGCGGTAAATCATTTCCGCGGCACGGAAATCCTCGGCCTTTTCATGTTCCAGCGCCGCCCGGATCTCGGCTTCGAAGCGCATGCGCCTGGGCTTCGCGCCCGACGGGGGGGTCCCCGCTGCCTGCGCTGACTGTGCGTCGAGCGAACGGGCCCGCTCCATCTTGTCGTGCACGGTGGAGCGAGTCGGGTCGAGCAGCATCGCCTGTTCGTAGACCTTCAGCGCATCGGCGGCGCGCCCGCGGACCAAAAGCAGGTCGCCGTAGGTTTCGTGCGCCATCGCGAAATCCGGGAACAGCCGGATCGCTTCCTCGATGCGCTTTTCCGCGGTCGGGAAGTTGCGCAGCGCGATGTTCGCCCGCGCTGCGAGGCACAGCAGGTTCGCGTCGCCGGGATACCTCCCGAGGCCGAGCTCGCACAACTCCGCCGCCATCTGCGCGTTGCCGGACTGCAACTGCGACAGCGCTTCCTCGTACTGCTTTTGCTGGTTTGCGAGCGGGTTGATCACGCCTACCTCGATTGGGCCGGGGTACGGAGTTGACCACAGCGTCACCGCTTCTGCCAACGGGATTCGCCTTGTCTGCACCTGTGCAACACATTACCTTTGCAGGCCTTTTCCCTAGCGGGATCCGAAACATCTTGCAGACTTTCGCCGACGCCCTACGCACCAGGGACTTCAGCCTGAGCGCGGAAATCTACCTGCGGCCGGAGACGGACGCCGCGTCGATCCGCGAGCAGGCGCGGGCGGTGGCGGCGCACGTAGACGCGGTGCTGGTGACCGACAACCAGTACGGCCAGGTACACCTGTCGCCGGTGGCCGTGGCGGGCATTCTCCTGCAGGCCGGCGTCGATCCCGTCATGCAGCTGACCAGCCGCAACCGCAACCGCATCGCGCTGCTGTCCGACCTGCTCGGGGCGTCCGCGATCGGTGTGACCAGCCTTCTTCTCGTGGCGGGCGAACGCGCGCCGACAAGCATGCAGCCGCGGCCGAAGCCGGTGCTCGACCTGTCGGCGACAGACCTTATTCGCACGGCCGCAACGATCAACGCCGATGAACGGCTGCGTGACCGGCCGAAGTTCACGATCGGCGGCGTCGTGACCCCGGTTGGGCCAAAGCCGAACTGGCAGCCGAAGAAGATGCTGGAGAAGATCGACGCCGGCGCACATTTCCTGCAGACGCATCTCTGCATGGACCTCAAGCTCCTGCGCCAGTACATGCTGCACCTCGTCGACAGGAAACTGCTGCACCGGACCAGCGTGATCGGCGCCGTCGCGGTGCTCGAGTCGGCGGAAGACGCGCAATGGCTCAGGGACAACCGGCCGAACGTGATGTTGCCGAAGGCGCTGCTCGAACGGCTGCAAAACGCGTCGGACCCGCGGGAAGAAGGTATCCGCATCTGCGCCGAGACGCTTCGCGAAATGGCGAAAATTCCCGGCATGTCCGGCGCCTGCGTAATGGCTTCGCGCGACCTGGCGACGATCGGCGAAGCGATCCGCCAGACCGGGCTGCGGGATTGAGCGCCGACGACGTGCCGGCGGTGCCGCGACAGACGCTGGACGTGATCTTCGGTCACGTACAGGCGGGACGCATCGACGAGGCAGAGATCCTGTGTCGGCGCACGCTCGACTCCGCGCCGGACGACATCAACGTGCTCGGCATGCTCGGCGCGATCCTGCTGAAAAAAGGTGAACTCGACGAAGCGCAGGCGCTGCTCGAGCGCACCATCGAGCTGGAGCCGGCGTTCGCCAAACCGCACGAGGACCTGGGCTGGCTGCACCTGAAACGCGGCGATGCTGAATCGGCGCTGCGCTGCTTCGAGTCGGCCGTTTCGCTCGATGCGACCCAGGCGACCACCGTCGCAGGACTTGCCGAAGCGCTTCAGCGGCTCGGTCGCGCGGCCGACGCAGAGCAGGCGCGTCGCCGATTTGTGGAGCTGTCGCCGACCGCGCAGTTGCTGGCCGAGGCGGAAGCGCTGCGCCGCGCTGGCGAAACTGCACGCGCAGAAGAGATTTGCCAGGACGTTGTCAAACGCGAACCCGGTAACACGTCCGCGCTCCGCATCCTTGCCATCATCGCATCCGACGACGAACGTTTCGTGATAGCAGAGGGCTTGCTACGCCGGATCGTCAAGATTGCACCGGAAAATGCAGGCGCGCGGCGCGACCTCGGCAGATTCCTTGCGGATCGGACCCGCTGCTCCGAGGCAATCGTGCACCTGCGCAAAGCTGCCGAACTCGAGCCCGGCAACGCTGCCGTACAGCTGGCGCTGGCGGACGTGCTGAGCATCATCGGGCGGACCGCGGAAGCGCTGCATGCCTACGAACGTTGCCTCGAGAAAGAACCCGACAACCTTGCGGCACTGACAGGTAGTGGTCACATGTTGCGATTCGCTGGTCGTCGCGACGAGGCCGTCACGTCGTATCGCAAAGTCACCGAGCTGAAGCCTGATTACGGTGATGCCTGGTGGAATCTCGCAGCCATGCACGGATTCGAAGCCACGGATAAAGATGTCGAGGCGATGCGGCGCGAGCTCAATAGTGAGGAAACGACAGGCGAATCGGAAATCGGACTGCACTTTGCCTTGGCGCGCGCGCTCGAGGCGCGCGGCGATTTCGATGGCGCCTGGCGGGAATACGAGCTCGGCAACGCCAAAAAACGTGCATCGATCAAATATGATCCGGTCGAATCCGAGGTCATGCACGACAGGCTGCAAGAGGTATTCAGCGCAGAGTTGATGTCGCAGCCGCAACACCAGATCAGGCAGGTCGCAACGCCTATTTTCATCGTCGGCATGCCACGGTCGGGTTCGACGTTGGTGGAGCAAATCCTGTCGAGTCACAGCACGGTCGAGGGGTGTGGGGAATTGCCCTACGTCGTCATGCTTACAACGGCTCTCGGCAGGAACCGCGCAGACTCGTTGCGCTACCCGGAGGTCGTCGCCGAATTCGGCGAGTCGGAATTCGAAGGCTCGGGCAGGACCTACCTGCATCACTCGAAGACGCATCGTACGCTCGATACGCCTTATTTCACCGATAAGATGCCGTCCAACTTCTCGCACGCAGGATTCATTCGCCTGATGCTGCCGCAGGCGAAGATCATCGACGCCCGACGTCATCCGCTTGCAACCTGCGTCGCAAACTACCGGCAGCTTTTCGCGCAGGGCAAAAACCAGAGCTACGACCTGACCGAGCTCGGTGAGTACTACCTGCTGTACGACCGCATCATGCGGCACTGGGACGAGGTGATGCCGGGCGCGGTGCTGCGCATCGAGTACGAGGACGTCGTCGCCGATCTCGATTCAGCGGTGCGGCGCATCCTCGATTTCTGCGGCCTGCCGTTCGAGCAAGGCTGCATCGATTTCCATCGCAGCCGGCGCCCGGTCAATACCGCGAGCGCCGAGCAGGTGCGGCAGCCGATCTACGACTCCGGCATCGATTTCTGGAAGCATTACGACAAGCACCTGGACGATCTGAAGACCATCCTCGCGCCCATTCTTTAACGTCCGTTTTCTTGTGATTGCGGGCCAATCAATACGGTCCACCGTATCCCGATCGTTGAGCCGCGCCCTGCGGGGTGGTCGTTTCGGGGTACGCCCTTGATACGTCCCTGTAGGCTCGTGGGTGAAAAGCGCTGTGATTGGCTTCGGACTAAAGATCAATCCGCACCGGGCGGAAGCTGATTTCCGCGCATCGCGGGCGGATTGCACCCCCGAAACGACCACCC
>CALKYK010000504.1 GCA_938003715.1 uncultured Gammaproteobacteria bacterium | reverse complement strand
CGTTACGACGCCGGTGCGGCCATTGCGGCTGGCGATGTGCAGCGGCGTGTAGTTGCCGATTCGGGTGCCGGCTTCGACGTTGCTGCCGGCGACGATCAGCGCCTCAGCGAGCGCAGCGTCACCCCGTTCGGCGGCAACGTGCAGCGCGGTCATGCCGTCGCCGGCTGCCTCGTTGACGTCAGCGCCATCGCGCAGCAGCGTGCGCAGCGTCTCGAGGTCGCTGCGCATTGCGGCGTCGATGACCGGCCGCTCCGCCGCCGCGGCGAAGAGCGCGACGGTCAGCAGGATGGCTGCGACGGCGGCGCGCGTCACAGCGACATCTCGCCGGTCGAGTCGCCAAAGCTTTCGCGCTCGTGGCCGAGCCGGTTCAGCATCGTGAGCATTGCGTTCGCCATCGGCGTGCCGTCTTCCGCGCGCACGTGGCTGCCGTGGCGGAAGCGCCCGTCAGCCTCGCCAAAGATCACGAGCGGGCAGCGGCGATGGTTGTGCAGGTTGGCATCGCCCATCGGCGAGCCCCAGATGACCAGCGACTGCGACAGGAGGTCGGTTTCGCCGTCGGTGGTTTCGTCGAGGCGCTCGAGAAAATAGCCGAGCTGCGACACCCGGTACTGGCAGATCTTGTTGAACTCCATGACGCCCTTTTCCTTGTCGCCGTGGTGCGAGGCAGGATGGAACGCGCGCTCGGAGCCGCTCTCCGGGAAGGTGCGGTTCGACGCGTCGCGACCGGTCTTCAACGACACGACGCGCGTAATGTCGGTCTGGAACGCCAGCACCTGCAGGTCGAACATCAGTTTCAGGTGCTCGGAATAGGAGTCGGGCACGCCGGCCGGCGCGTCCGGCAGCTCGCGTTCTGCGCCGCTCTCGTTCTGCGCCTCGACCATCTGGATGCGGCGCTCGATCTCGCGCACGCTGTCGAGAAAGCGGCCGACGCGCTGGCGATCGACGGCGCCGAGTTCGCGCTCGAGCTCGGCGATTTCCGCCGTTACCCAGTCGAGGATGCTGCCGTGCGTGCGGCGCCGCAGCGCGCGCTCCTCGGCGCTGCCGCCGGCGCCGAATAACAGGTCGAACGCGGAGCGCGGATTGCGGATCATCGGCAGCGGCGTCGACTCGTTCTTCCAGCTGATGCAGTCGGTATAGGCGCAGGAGTAGTTGTAATCACAGCCGCCGCCCTTGTCGGTGGGCTCGATGCAGAGCTGCAGGCTCGGCAGCAGGTTGTCCTGGCCGAAACGCGCCGCGTGCAGCTGGTCGAGCGACGTGCCGACGTGCAGGTCCGAGCCCTGCGTCTGCTTCGGGTGCGCCTGGGTCAGGAACACCGCGGAGGAGCGGAAGTGGTCGCCGCCGACTTCGCCCGGCGCGAACGCTTCGGCCATGCGTACGTCGGTGTTGCTGATGATCGTGAATCGGTTGCGCCAGGCCTCGATGGTCTTCAGCGGGTTGTCCGCGACCAGTTCGTAGTCGCGGCCGGTCGCCTGCGGTGCATACAGGTACTGCGTTTCGCCCCACTTGTTGCAGCCGGGCAGCCCGTGCACCTCCTCGATGCAGACGAGTCGCGTGCGGCCGCCCGGAACGTTGCCGAAGGCGGGCACCATCGCATCGAGCAGGGGCAGCGCGATGCCGGCGCCAGCACCCCGCAGGAACGTCCGTCGGTCGAGTTTTTTCTTCGTTACGAAATGCATGTGCATCCCTCTGTATCGGCAGCAGTCCGGTTCAGCGAGTCACGACCTCGTCGTCCGGAACCGCGACGTCTTTCTTGCGAAACGCGTCGCTCATGATCACGCCCATGATCAGCGACGACATCCGGTAGTCGTCTTCACCTGCGTCGCGCACGATCGCGCGCACGGTCGGCATGTCGAAATACTCCACGCGGCGGCCGATTGCGTACGCCATCAGGTTCGCGGTGAACTCGCGCACCAGCGGGATCGGGCGTTTCAGCAGCATGCGGCTCAGATCCGCCGGCGTCTCGATTTCCGTGCCGTCGTAGAACGTACTCCGCGTATCGAGCAGCGCGCTGGATTCGCGGATGCGCCACTTGCCGGTGACGTCGAAATTGTCGAGTGCGAGCCCGATCGGGTCCATGACGTTGTGGCAGGAGGCGCAGATCGGGTTGGCGCGGTGCATTTCCAGGCGCCGCCGCGTCGTCAGTACCTCGCCGTCGATGCTGCCCTCGGTTTCCTCGAGATCCGGCACGCCCGGCGGCGGCGGTGGCGGCGGCGTGCCGAGCAGCACTTCCATGACCCACTTGCCGCGCAGCACCGGAGAAGTGCGGTTGCCGAGCGAGGACTGCACGAGGATGCTGCCGTGGCCCAGGATGCCGTTGCGCTGGTCGTTCGGGTACTCGACGCGCCGGAACTCGTCGCCAGTCACGCCGGGTATGCCGTAGTGGCTGGCGAGGCGCTCGTTCATGAACGAGTAGTCGGCGCGGTACAGGTCGAGGAAACTCCGGTCCTCTCGCACCAGGTGATCGAAGAAGAGCTGCGTCTCGCGTCGCATCGCCTCCATCAGCTGGTAGCTGTAGTTCGGGAACCAGAACGAGTCCGGCTGCACCTTGTCGAG
>CALKYK010000503.1 GCA_938003715.1 uncultured Gammaproteobacteria bacterium | reverse complement strand
GTATCCAGCGACGCGTGCGACAGCGCGTAGACGCCGGCCGCGGGCCGGCGCGTCGCGTCCAGGTTCGACAGCTAGGCGAGGGAGTTGCCGTCGCAGGCGAGCAGGCAAAAACCGGCGTAGCGCTCGCCGTCGATCCTGGCGTCGAGCGCGAGCGGATCGCCCTCGCCGGATAGAAATCCGGTCACGAGTTCGCCGCGCGAGCGGAGGCCGGGCTGCGGCGCGACCCCTTCCCGGTAGTTCGTTACGGCGGCGAAGCGCCCGCTGTCGGTGATGCCGAGCCAGGTGCCGCCTGCCTCGAGGTCGCGCCCGGCCAGGAGGCCCGGCGCATCCGGCCACCAGTGCATCTCGCGCGCCGGCCGGGCGTGGAATTCGTCGCGGTTCGCCGCCAGCACGAGCCGGTAACGAGGATGCGCATTCCAGGCGAAGACGATCAGGCACACGGGTTGCGCACTACTCCGGGGCGTCGTCGCCTTCCAGCCAGTCGTCGACCAAGCGACGCGCGATCGAAAGGCGATACGGCAGCTGCGGAAATCCCGACCTGAGTTCCTTGCGCGTGAACCAGCGTGCGTCCTCGAGTTCGCCGTCGTTGAGCCGGATCCCGCGGCTCTGCGCTTCGGCCGTGAAGCCGAGCATGAGCGAGGACGGGAACGGCCACGGCTGCGAGCTGTGGTAGCGGACGTTGCCGACACGGACGTTCGTCTCCTCGCCGACTTCGCGGCGCACCGCATCCTCGAGACTCTCGCCCGGTTCGACGAAACCCGCGATCGTCGAGTAGCGGCCTTCCGGCCAGGACGGCTGTCGCCCGAGCAGGCAGCGTTCGCCGTCGCTGACCAGGACGATGATCGCCGGGTCGACGCGCGGGAACACGTGCTTCGCGCATTCGCCGTTCGTACACACCCGCGTGTTGCCGCCGGATTCGGCGTGCATCCGGGCGCCGCAGGCGCCGCAGAACTGCTGCATGCGGTGCCATATGATCAGCGCGATCGCGTGTGCGACGAGGTTCGCCTGGTTCGGCGGCAGCACGCTGCCGAGGTAACGCAGGTCGTGAAACTCGCCGACGCCGGGCAGTGGGTCGTCGCTCGAATAGTCGAGCGGCAGCGCGAACGCGGGCCGCTCGTCGTACATGCCGAGGAAGATGCACTGCTCCGCCGCGATCTCGCTACCGGCTGCGCGTCGATTCAGCAACAGAACCTGCGGCGGCTCGCCGGTGACGAGGCACTTGTTGCGCCACACCGGAACGAAACGGGCCTCGTCGCTGTTCGCCGCGGATTCGAGCCAGTCCGGGTCCTCGCGCAGGTGACCCGTGCGATCGACATAGGCGCCCGCAAATACGTTCTGCACGTTCATGCGACGCGCAGTGTACCGGAATACCGGCACCGCCAAGCGCCGCCCGGCGCGGTCAGTGCGGTTCGAGTTCGCAGCTCGGACAGCTGCGCTGATCGAGCGCGTAGGCATCCTGGACATAGCGCGCGCGACATCGCCGGCACACGGCCAGGTACAGTTCGTCGTTGCGACTCGCGTTCTGCAGCAGGTTCCACGCCCATTCGAAGGTCAGCGCCGGTCGCGGATGCAGCAGCAGGTAGGTTTCGTAGGCGCGGCACACGCGATGCCCGTACTCGACGTCCGGCCGCGGCCAGCAGGCGTGAATACGATTATTGCGGTCGACGCGCAGCAACAGGCTGGCGCAGTACAGTGCGATCAGCGTCGTCGCCTGCAGCTGGTTGCGCGAATTCTTGACGAAGAGGCCGATCTGTTGCGGCGACTTGCCGCGCCGGCGACGCACGGTGCGCCGGCCGGCATCGACGAAGTAGGTGCTGTAGACCTTGCGGATCCGGTCGTCCGAGAGGCCCGTGCAGTCGCGGATCGTACGTGTCCGGGCCTCGTGTTGAATCATGCGCAGTGCGAGTTCGAACTGCGATTTCTCGGTCGCGTAGCGGTTGTCCGTGAGCCGCATATTTCCCCCTTTATGGTAGATTTATGGCATATATAGCTATATAAGAACATATATCATCCGTTATTGGGCCAAAAATAAAACATAACGTAAGTGGCCTATCGCCCCAGAAACGGCCCGGCGAAGCCCTTGCAGGGAGATTCGAATGGCATTCCACGGACCGGTGCGCGCCGACTACGACAACGTCGCCGCGCTGAACGCGGCCTACCTCCGGCTGCTCGGCAAGGACCCGCGACTGCGATCGGGGCTGGGCCGCCTGCCGGAGCCGCTTCGCGAACGCATCGTCGGCCTGCGCGCAGGCGAAATACGCCGGCTCGCAGCGACACCGCTCCTGCTCTTCTCCTATCACGAGCGCGAGGTGGATCACTGGCACCGGGTACTCGCAGCCGGTGACCGCGAGGATCTGTTCCCCGCCGCGACGGGTGACGAGCTCGACACGCTGAACTCGGCCGCGCTCGGTTTCATCTGGCAGCTCGCGCGGCAAAACGCTTACGCGCTGCGTCTCGTGACCGGGGCGACGCTGTACTGGTGCGAGCAGATCGCCGAAGTGACGTTCCTGAAGCTCCTGCGTGCGGTCGCCGTGGCGAACGAAGTGCCGGCGCTGCGTTTCTCGACCCGGCACGAACTGTGGCGCAAGCTGTTGACAGCCGGCGTCAGTCGCACGACGAAATTGCGTCGAGCGGCGCAGATGGGCGCATTGCAGGCGGGATTGACGGAACCAGAAGGCGGTCGGCGCGAAAGACTGCCGGTTGCGGAGCAGCGTGTACCGGACCGGTCGCGAACGATCTCGGGAGCGCCGCGCTGAAGCCGGCGCCGGGCGGGATGGCGGCGGGACACAACCCCAAGCGTCGCGTATACAATACGCGTCGCCATGCACGCCCTGCACATCCGCAATCTGACCAAAACCTACGCGAACGGCGTCGAGGCCCTGAAGGGCATCGACTTCGACGTCGACGCCGGCGATTTCTATGCCCTGCTCGGACCGAACGGCGCCGGCAAGACCACCGCGATCGGCATCATCTGTTCGCTGGTCAACAAGTCCTCCGGCACCGTGCAGATCTTCGGCCACGACATCGACCGCGAACTGGAAGCGGCGAAGGCGTGCATCGGGCTGGTGCCGCAGGAACTGAACATGAACCAGTTCGACACGGTACTGAACATCGTCGTCAACCAGGCCGGCTACTACGGCATTCCGCGGCGCCTGGCGCTGTCGCGGGCCGAGCGCTACCTGTCCGAACTGCGGCTCTGGGACCGGCGTCTCGACCCGGCGCGCGGCCTGTCGGGCGGCATGAAACGGCGGCTGATGATCGCCCGCGCGCTGATACACGAGCCGCGGCTCCTGATCCTCGACGAGCCGACCGCCGGCGTCGACATCGAGATACGCCGCTCGATGTGGGAATTCCTGCGCCGCATCAACGAGGAAGGCACGACAATCATCCTGACCACGCACTACCTCGAGGAAGCGGAGAGCCTGTGCCGGCACGTCGCGATCATCGACGAGGGCCGGATCATCGAGGATGCGCCGATGAGCACCGTGCTGCGCAAGCTGCAGCGCGAAGTGTTCGTGCTGACGCTTGCCGATACGCCGACCTCCGCGCCGTTCCTTCCGGGCTACGAGACCGTGCTTCGTAACGACGGGGATATCGAGGTGGCGGTGGACACGAATCACGATCTGAACGGACTGTTCGACGCCCTCGACGAACGCGGCATGCGGGTCGTCAGCCTGCGCAACAAGGCGAACCGCCTCGAGGAACTGTTCATCGGCCTCGTCGAGGCGAAGCAGCGGAACGCCGCGGCCCGGTCGGCATAAGGCAGGCAGCAGCGATGGACCTCAAGGTCAACTGGGTCGGCTTCGTCACGCTCGTGCGCAAGGAAGTCATCCGCGTCGTGCGCATCTGGGTGCAGACGATCGTGCCGCCGGCGATCACGATGACGCTCTACTTCATCATCTTCGGCAACCTGATCGGTCGCCGCATCGGCACCATGGACGGTTTCGACTACATGCAGTACATCGCGCCCGGACTGATCATGATGTCCGTGATCACGAATTCCTACGGCAACGTCGTGTCGTCGTTCTTCGGCGCGAAATTCGGCAAGCACGTCGAGGAAATGCTGGTATCGCCGCTGTCGAACGCGACGATCATCATGGGGCATGTCGCCGGCGGCATCATTCGCGGCCTGATGGTCGGTGCATTGGTCACGGTGATCGCGCTGTTTTTCACGCAGCTCAGTGTCGAGCATCCGCTGATCACGCTGTCGATGGTGGTGCTCGCCTCGACCGTTTTCGCGCTGCTCGGCTTCGTCAACGCCATTTTCGCCAAGAAGTTCGACGACATTTCGATCATCCCGACGTTCGTGCTGACGCCGCTGACCTACCTCGGCGGCGTGTTCTACTCGATCTCGCTGCTGCCCGAATTCTGGCAGACGGTGTCGCTGGGCAATCCCATCCTGTACATGGTCAATGCGTTTCGCTATGGCATTCTCGGCGTCTCCGACATCAGCATCGGCTATGCTTATCTGATCGTCGCGATCTTCGTCGCCGGGCTGTTCACGCTGAACCTGGTGTTGCTCAACCGCGGCGTCGGCATCCGCGAGTAGGTAACAGGTTCGAACCGGCATGTGCGGAAGATTCGCGTTTTATTCCCCGGCCGAGGCCACCGCCGCGCTGTTCGGCGCGAGCGCTCACGCCGAGGTCGAGCCGCGCTACAATATCGCGCCGACGCAGTACGTCGCGGCGATCCGCAACGACGAGGAAGACGAACGCGAACTTGCGATGCTGCGCTGGGGTCTGGTGCCGTTCTGGGCCAAGGATCCGTCGATCGGCAACCGCATGATCAATGCCCGCGCCGAGACCGTCGCGGAGAAACCCTCGTTCCGCAACGCCTACCGCAAGCGCCGCTGCCTGATCCTCGCCGACGGCTTCTATGAGTGGCACACCGAGGGCGGCGTCAAGGTGCCGTACTTCATCTCGCTCGCCGACGGCGAACCGTTCGCGTTCGCCGGCCTTTGGGAGCACTGGAAGAGCAAGGAGTCCGACGAAACGCTGGACTCGACGACGATGGTGACGCCTGCCGCCAACGAGTGCCTCGCGCGGCCGCACAACCGCATGCCGGTCGGGCTGCGCTCGTACTCCGCGGACCGCTGGCACGGCCGCGCCGTTCAGGTTCTGGGCGCCGGGACCGCGACCGCGCCGCAGTTTCGCGCCTGGCCCGTCGACCGCAAGGTCAACAACGCGCGCAACGAGGCGCCGGAGCTGGTCGAAGCGGCAGGAGACACGCTCAGCGAATCGTAGCGGCGCGCGGGTCCTGCAGCGCGACGACGAGCGAGCCGGGGCCGCCATGCGCGCCGAGCGCGGCGCCCAGTTCGACGATCGACAGCTTTTCGATGCCGGGCAATTGCTCCCGCAGCAGCGCTTCCAGCCGTCTCGCATCGTCCGCGCACACGGCGTGGCCGATCGAGACGCGGAGCGGCGCCCGGTCGTCGACGCGGCGCGCGACGAAATGCGCAAATTTCCGCAGCAAATCCCGCCGCCCGGGCAGCACGCCGCTGACGCCGACCGTGCCGTCAGGCCGCGTGCACAGCACCGGCTGGACGCGCAGGAACTCCGCAACCGCCCTGACCCAGCCGGGCAGGCGCCCGCCACGCACCGCGTAGCGCATGTCGCTGAGCAGGCCGAACGTCCGTGTCGCAGGCACGAGCGCCTCGATGGCGGCGAGCGTGTCGTCGACGCTGCGGCCTGACAGCGCACATTCCGCGGCATGCACGGCCAGCAGTCCCTGGCCCACCGACGCGCTGCGCGAATTGACGACGTGCACGCGTCCCGCAGCGTCGACGCGCTCTGCCGCGGACTGCGCGGCCTGCAAAGTGCCGCTGACGGTGGGCGTCAGGTTGATCGAGACGACGTCGGCGAAGTGGCTGGCGAGGTGCTGGTACTGGCGCCGGAAGTCCCCTGGTGCCGGCTGCGACGTCGTCGGGTGCGCCGGGTTCTGTTCCAGCTCGCGAAAAAACCCGGCTGAGGAAATGCTGACCTTGTCGAGGTAGCCGCGGTCGCCGAACTGGATGCGGCAGGGCACGATGTGTATGTCGAGCCGCTCGAGGTCCTCGTCTGCGATGTCCGCCGCCGAATCGACGATGACCGCGAACTGCGTGCCTGCTCCGTGCGCCCCGCGCTGCTGGCGCCGCATGTCGTCGGCCTTGATCGCGCCGAGTTCGCCGAAACGACCCGCCAGTTCGAACACGCGGTCCGGCTCGTCGACGTGGATGTGAATCTTTGCCTTGCGCCGGGTGCCCGCCAGCACCAGCGAATCGCCGAGCGAAGACAGCGTTTCGCGCAGCTTGCGGCGATCGATGTCGTCACCGGTCACGATGCATTCGGTGCAGTAGCGAAAACCGGGCGCGTCGCTGCCCGCGGCGGGGCTTTCGCCGGCGACGACCTCGAGGGTATCGGCGAGCCGGG
The DNA here is from genome assembly GCA_938003715.1 of uncultured Gammaproteobacteria bacterium. Lineage (GTDB taxonomy): Bacteria > Pseudomonadota > Gammaproteobacteria > Steroidobacterales > Woeseiaceae > SZUA-117. The sequence goes on along the minus strand of CALKYK010000503.1, from coordinate 3,100 downwards.
GCCTGGCGGTCGCCCTGCCATGCACGATGTGATCCGTCATGCCGGCGACCAGCGCGCAGAATCCCTGCGCCCCGGCATCGACGACGCCGGCCTTGCGCAGCACGTCGAGCTGTTCCGGCGTGCGCTGCAATGCGCGCTCTGCGGCAGCGACCGCCGATTCGAGCGCGGCGTGCAGGTCGTCCCCGTGTTCGCGCCCGGACAGCGCGCCCGCGAACGCGGCGATGACTGACAGGATCGTTCCCTCGCGCGGCTCCGCCAGCGCGTCGTGCGCATACTCGCTGCCGAGGCTCACGGCGCGCGCAAAGCTAGACGACGTGAACGACGCGAGTTCGAGCGCATGATCGCTCATGCCCTGGAAGAACTGCGCGACGATTGCGCCGGAGTTGCCGCGCGCGCTGTCGAGCATCGTATCGGCGACCGACACCAGCAGTCGGCCGACCGGCTCGCCGGCCGCGCGGCCGAGCGTGCCGAGCGCGGCGCCGAGCGACAGGCTCAGATTGGTGCCGGTGTCGCCGTCGGCGACCGGGAACACGTTGATACGATTGAGCGTGTCCTGCTCGGCGATGACGCGGTGTATGCCGGAACGCAGCGCGCTGCCCAGGACGTCGCCGCCGAGCTCGCTACTCACGTGGAAGCAGGAATGCCGTGCCGCGGTAGTCTAGGATGACGCCGTCGGGCGTGATCTCGCGCACGGCCGGGCCCTCCGCGAGGGTAGCGTTCTCCGTGTACTTCGCCATGTTGACGAATACGAAGCGCTCCAACGGCTCGCCGCTGTAAACGTGGATGTCGAGGTGCAGGTCCGGCAGGTTCAGCATGCCCTGCGCGCGCAGCTCGTTGAACGTCGCAAGAGTTTCGCTTGCTGGTATCGCAGGCGGCGATTCGCTGCGCGCGACGGGCGACACCGGATCCGCCGGCCGGGGCGTATCGTCAGCCCGCGTATCGACAGGCGGCGAAACGACTGCAACTGCCTCGACTGCCGATTGCGGTGTGGCCGCGACCGGCGTCGCCCGCTCGGGCTCCGGACCTGCCTGCCGCGGCGTGACGGTTACGGCGACCGCAGGTTCCTGCGCTGCATCGTCACGCGAATCGAGCAGCAGTCCGGATATGACGGCCAGGTTGACGAGCAGCAGGACGACGGCAAGCCACATCCATTTCGACCCGCCGGCCCGCGCGCCGCCCTCGGGTATCGCCGCGAGGCCGGGTGCATCCTGCCGGCGGCGTTCCGCTTCCGATTTCTTCAGTGCGTCGAGTATGAACGACATGTATCCGGTTTCCTCGCGCCGGTACCTACAGAGCCGCGCGCAGGCGCGGAGCGCCGTCTGCCTGCAGCAGGGAATTGATGATGATCTGCGTCTTCTGCCCGGCCAGGCCGTCGGCCTCGAGCCGGTGTCTGCGCTGGAACTCCACCAGCTGCGATTCGAGCGCGGCGTCGAAGTAGTCGTCGTCGGCGGCCGGCGCCACGTCGATCTGGTTGAGCGCAGCGAGACTCTGCCGCAGCCAGCGCACGGTTTCATTGCGCATGCCGGCACCGACGGCGGTCGTGGTGCCGTTCGGCGGTCTCCAGACCAGCGTGAAACGGCCGAACCAGTAGTCCGCAACCGCATCGACCGGCAGGCGCACGCGTTCGCCGCCAAGGTCGAGTTCGGCGTGTTCTTCGCCGAGCGCGGTCAGCGCCACGTTGTGCACGCGGCCGGCCTCGTCGGTCAGTTCCAGGACAACGGGGCGGTCGAGCTGACGTAACGTCGTCCAGGTGCCGCGCTGTACGTAGCAGGCGAGACCGCTGGCCGCCGCCTGGTCGCAGGCGTTTCCGCCACCGACACGGTACGGCACGTTCCACAGCGAGAGGAGCGTTGCGTACGCCGCCGTACTGTCGTGCGCGTCGAGCAGCGCCGCAAGATCCGGCGCGGGATCCGGTTCGGGCGCCGGAACGACGTCCTCGACGAGGGCCATTTCGGGCTGTGTCGTCGGGACCTCGACGACCGGCGTGGCAACGGCATCCGCCACCGGCCGCTCTGACTGCCACCAGTAACCGCCCGCGGCCAGCAGCAACGCGATGCCGGCGGCCGGTATCAGCCACCTGAGCAGGCGCGGCACGACCGCCTGCCCGGACACTTCGGCAGCCGCCTTGCGCACCAGCCGCTTGTTGATGCTGCGCAGTTCGCGGCTGTAGGCACCGAGCAGCGCGCGATCGCAGATCACGTTCATTATCCGTGGCACGCCACCGGACAGGCGATAGACCTCGCGCTTCGCTGCCGGCTCGAACACCTCCGTCAGTGCCCCGGCCACGCGCATGCGGTGATCGATGTAGTCGGCCGCTTCCTCGCGCGACAGCGGCTCGAGGTGATAGCGGCCGGTCACGCGCTGGGCGAGCTGGCGCAGGTGTTGCTGCGCGAGTCTTTCGCGCAGCTCCGGCTGCGCGATCAGGCTGAGCTGCACCAGCCTTTGTCGCGCCCTCTCGCGGTTCGTCAACAGCCTGAGCTGCTCGAGCACGTCGGCCGACAGGTTCTGCGCCTCGTCGACGAGCAGGATCGTGCGTCGACCGCGCGAGTGCGCGTCGAGCAGGTGCCGGTTCAGCGCATCGACCAGCGCCTTCTTGCTGTCTGCGTTCTCGGGCAGGCGGATGCCGAGCTCCTGGCAGATCGCGGTCAGGAATTCCAGTGCCGTGAGTTCCGGGTTGAGGATCAGCGCGACGTCGACTTCCGCAGGAATCTGCCCCAGCAGCGTGCGGACCAGTGTCGTCTTGCCGGTGCCCACCTCTCCGGTCAGCTGGATGAAGCCGCCGCTCTCGGTGACGCCGTAGACCAGGTGCGCGAGGCCTTCCCCGGGCCGTTCACTCATGAACAGGTAACGCGGATCGGGCGTTATCGTGAACGGCTTTTCGTTGAGGCCAAAGAAGTTTTCGTACATGGCGCCCGGGCTGGATCCGGCGGACGAATCGATTCTACCTGAATTGGTTCCGGTCCAGCGTGCGCGCCCGGGTGACCGATGCGCTGCCGAAGCGATCGCGGATGTCGTCGACGGTGTCGTCCAGGGCGGACGGCGCCTGCTCGGCGGTCGTGCCGAACAGGTCGGGCTGCCGGTCGCGCGACAGCGCGCTGCC
>CALKYK010000502.1 GCA_938003715.1 uncultured Gammaproteobacteria bacterium | reverse complement strand
GCGGGTCGGCAGTGACGGGATGGCGCCTGCCTTCGTCGTCGCGAGCGCGCCGGCGCAGATGGATGCCGGCATCGTCCTCGCGCATGCGCTGAACCAGAATGGCGGCATCCATTCCGAGTTCACGATTCGCCGCGAAAAGGCAGACTCGTTTTATCTCGTATCCGCCGGTGCGCTGCAGCGCCTCGATCACGATTACCTGAAAAAGCACATGCCGCGAGACGGCTCGGTGCAGTTCACGCCGCTGACCGGCGCGATGGGCGTGCTCGTCGTCGCCGGACCGAAGGCGCGGCAGCTTCTTTCGCGCGTGACCGATGCCGACCTGTCGAACGACGCGTTTCGCTGGCTCACGGCAAGGGACATCGTCGTCGGCAGGGCGCCGGTCAACGCAATGCGCGTCAACTACGTCGGCGAACTCGGCTGGGAACTGCACCACCCGCTCGAATACCAGAACCACATCTTCGACGCGCTGTTCGATGCGGGCGAGGACCTTGGCATCAGACCGTTCGGCATTCGCGCGATGGACTCGATGCGCCTCGAAAAGTCCTACCGCATGGTCGGCACCGAGCTCTCAATCGAATACTCCGCCTACGAGTCGGCGATGAACCGCTTCGTCAAGCCGGACAAGGGCGACTTCCTCGGCCGGGACGCGCTGCTGCGCTCGAAGGAGGAAGGGCTGAAAAACCTGCTGGTGACGTTGGACGTCGCGGGCATCGAGGATGCGGACGCGCTCGGCAACAACGCGCTGACGATCGATGGCGAGCTGGTCGGTCGCGCGACCGGCGGCGGCTACGGTTTTCGCGTCGACAAGTCGCTGGCGCTCGGCATGCTGAAGCCCGAGCTCGCGAAACCGGGCACGACCGTCGAGATCGACATCCTGGGCAAGGGTTACGCGGCCACGGTCATCCCGGACAGCCCGTTCGACCCGAAGAACGAAAGGCTGCGTGACGTCAACGGCGCCAATGACTGAGCAGAAAAAAACCGGCAGCTGCCTGTGCGGGCAGGTCAGGTACGAGATCACGGGCCCGTGCCGCAAGGTCGTCTACTGCCACTGCGAACAGTGCCGCAGGACCAGCGGTCACTACGTAGCAGCGACCGCCGTCGACACCGGCGATTTCGCGCTGACGGAAGACAGCGGGCTGCGCTGGTACCGCGCTTCGAACATCGCCGAGCGGGGTTTCTGTGCGACATGCGGCGCGAGCGTCTTGTGGAAGCCGGATCACGGCAAGTACATGGCGATCATGGCGGGCACGCTGGACGCGCCGACCGGCCTGGCCAGCCGCGAACACATCTGGGTCGACTTCGCTTCCGACTATTACGAGATCGCGGACGGGCTTCCGCAGTTTCCGCGGGATCACGCGGACCTCTGGGAAGAAAACGAGCGATGAAGTACTCGGCCTGGAGCCTCTTCAAAAATGCGCTCCGCCACAACCGCAACTGGCCCGAAGCGTGGCGCAAGGCGGAACCGAAGAAGCACTACGACGTCGTCATCGTCGGCGGTGGCGGTCATGGCCTCGCCACCGCGTACTACCTCGCCAGCGAACAGGGCGTGAGAAACGTCGCGGTCGTCGAGAAGGGCTGGATCGGCGGCGGCAACACCGGTCGCAACACGACGATCGTGCGTTCGAACTACCTCTGGACCGAAGCCGCGCTGCTGTACGAGAAATCGATGCAGCTCTGGGAGTCGCTGAGCCGCGAGCTGAACTACAACGTGATGTTCAGCCAGCGCGGCGTCTACAACCTGGGGCACACGCTGCAGGATATGCGCGACATCGAGCGGCGCGTCAACGCGAATCGCCTGAACGGCATCGATGCGGAGGTGGTCATGGCGGACGAGATCGCGAAAGGGATTCCGTTCATCAATACCTCGCCCGACGCCCGCTACCCGATCCTCGGCGCCTCGCTGCAGCGGCGCGCCGGCGTGGCGCGACACGACGCTGTCGCGTGGGGGTTCGCGCGCGCCGCGAATGCGCTCGGCGTCGACATCATCGAACAGTGCGAAGTCACCGGTCTCGACGTCGACGGCGGCCGCATCACCGGGCTGCAGTCGACGCGCGGCGCGATCGGCGCCGACCGCGTGGGCGTCGTGGTTGCCGGCAATGCGAGCGTCGTGGCGCAGATGGCGGACCTGAGGCTGCCGATCGAAAGCCACCCGCTGCAGGCTTTCGTGTCCGAACCGCTGAAGCCGGTGCTCGACACCGTTGTCATGTCGAACGCGGTGCACGGCTACATCAGCCAGTCCGACAAGGGCGAACTGGTCATCGGCGCCGGCATCGACGCCTACAACGGCTACGGCCAGCGCGGCAGCTACCCGACCATCGAGCACGCGATGCAGGCGATCCTCGAGCTGTTCCCGATTTTCAGCCGCGTGCGCATGCTGCGCCTTTGGGGCGGCATCGTCGACGTCTGCCCCGACGCCTGCCCGATCATCAGCCGGACGCCGGTCGACGGGCTGTATTTCAACTGCGGCTGGGGTACCGGCGGCTTCAAGGCCACGCCGGGATCCGGTTGGGTCTTCGCGCACACGATCGCGCACGACCAGCCGCACGCGCTGAACGCGGCGTTCGATCTCGAACGCTTCGAAACCGGCGCACTGATCGACGAACACGGCGCCGCCGCGGTCGCGCACTAGGGATCCACGCGATGCTGCTGATTCGATGCCCCTGGTGCGGAGAGCGTGCCGAAACCGAGTTCAGCTACGGCGGCGAGGCCGGCATAAAGCGCCCGGCAGCGCCGGACCGACTGTCCGATCCGGAGTGGGCCGACTACCTGTTCATGCGCAGGAACCCGCGCGGCGCGCACCGGGAGCTGTGGAACCACGCGCAGGGCTGCCGGCGCTGGTTTAGCGCCGAGCGCGACACCGTCAGCTACCGAATCGCGCGCACCTGGCGCCTCGACGAGGAGGATTCGGGTTGAGTGCGCAGCCGAATCGCCTGCCGGAAGGAGGCCGCATCGACCGCACGCGGCCGCTGTCTTTCCGTTTCAACCGCAAGACCTACGAGGGCTTTGCCGGCGACACGCTGGCATCAGCGCTGCTCGCGAACGACGTGCATCTCGTCGGCCGCAGTTTCAAACTGCATCGGCCGCGCGGCATTGTCGGCCTGGGCCCCGAGGAGCCGAACGCGATCGTGCAGATCGGGCGAGGCGCGACGACGACACCGAACCTGCGCGCGACGCAGGTGGCGCTCGAGGAAGCGCTCGAAGCTCACCCCGTACGCGGCTGGCCGGGCCTGCGCTACGACCTCGGCTACGTCGCCGACTTCGCGTCGCGACTGTTCGGCGCGGGTTTCTATTACAAGACCTTCATGTCCCCGCAGCGCAGCTGGCCCGTTTACGAAAAACTGATCCGGCGCGCGGCGGGATTCGGCAGCTCGCCGACCGAGCCCGATACGGACCGCTACGAGCATGTCAACGTACACTGCGACGTGCTCGTCGCCGGCGCCGGACCGGCCGGCCTGATGGCGGCGCTTGCCGCCGCGAAATCAGGTGCGCGCGTCATCGTTGCCGACGAACTGCCGGAAGTCGGCGGCACGCTTCGCGGCAGCCGCGAGGCGCTCGCCGGGAAAAGCGCGGACGACTGGCTCGAGGATGTCGTCTCCGAGCTCGACGCGCATTCCGACGTCACGTTGCTGACGCGCGCCTGCGTCAGCGGCTACTTCGACCACAATTTCCTGACCATCGTCGAGGACGTCTCCGGCCACGTACGCCAGCGCCAGTGGCGGGCTCGCGCGCGACAGGTCGTTCTTGCACAGGGCGCATTCGAACGGCCGCTCGTGTTCTGCAACAACGACCGGCCGGGCGTAATGATGGCCTCCGCCGTGTCGACGTACATCAATCGCTACGCGGTGCGCGCGGGCAGCCGCGCCGTCGTGTTCACGAACAACGACTCCGGCTACCGCACCGCGCTGGACCTGCGCCGCGCCGGCGCCGACGTCGAAGCGGTCGTCGACAGCCGACTGCACGCGGAACCCGTCGAAGGCGAGGCACTGACCGAAGACGGCGTCCCGCTTCTGCGCGGTCACGTCGTCTGCGACGTGGCGGGCGTCAACCGCGTGCGCGCCGTGCGCGTCGCGAAGTGGAACGGGGACATTTCGACGCCGGTCGATGCGACGATCAACATCGACTGCGATCTCGTGGCGATGTCGGGCGGGTTCAGCCCGGCGGTGCATCTCTTTTCACAGTCGGGCGGGCGCATCGAGTGGGACCTGGCCAGGCACTGCTTCGTGCCCGGCGATCGGGTGCAGGCGTGCCGCGTGGCGGGCGCCGCAAACGGCATGTGGTCCCTCGCGGAGTGCCTCGGCGACGGGCTCGCCGCCGGACGCGCGGCCGCCGAAGCCTGCGGATTCGAAGCGCCCGAGCTCGACGCGCCGGCAGTGGATGCCGAGCACGCGATCGCGCTCGAGCCGCTGTGGCGCGTGCCGGCGACGACCGACCCGGATCGCTGCCCGAAGCAATTCATCGATTTCCAGAACGACGTCAGCGTCGCCGACGTCCGGCTCGCCGTTCGCGAAGTCTATCGCAACGTCGAGCACGTCAAGCGTTACACCGCGCTCGGCTTCGGCACCGACCAGGGCAAGCTCGGCAACATCAACGGCATGGCGGTTCTGGCCGAGTGTCTCGACGAACCGATTGCACGGGTCGGCACGACGACGTTCCGCCCGCCGTACACGCCGGTATCGTTCGGCGTGGCCGCGGGCGAAGGCGTCGGCGATCTCTACGACCCGGTGCGCAAAACCGCGATTCACGAATGGCACGAGGAAGCCGGCGCCGAATTCGAAAACGTCGGCCAGTGGCACCGACCCTGGTACTTCCCGCGGGACGGAGAAAACCTCCACGCCGCGGTTGCGCGAGAGTGCGTCGCAACGCGGCGCTCGCTCGGCATCATGGACGCTTCGACGCTGGGCAAGATCGACGTGCGCGGACCGGACGCGGTCACGTTCCTCGAGCGCATCTACACGCACGACGTAGGCAAGATGCAGGCCGGGCGTTGCGCGTACGGCATCATGCTCGGCGAAGACGGTATGCTGAAGGACGATGGCGTCATGGCGCGGCTGTCGGAGCAGCGCTTCTACCTGACCACGACGACCGGCGGCGCCGCCGCGGTGCTCGCCTGGCTCGAGTCCTGGCTGCAAACCGAGTGGCCGGAGCTCGACGTGTACCTGACGTCGCTGACGGATCAATACTCGACGATCGCCGTCGCCGGGCCGAACAGCCGCAGGCTGCTGGAAAAAGTCGGCTGCGACATCGACCTGTCACACGACGCGTTTCCGTTCATGAGCACCCGCGAGGCGGAACTCGCGAACGTGCCGGTTTCGCTGTTCCGGGTCAGCTTTTCCGGCGAGCTCGCGTTCGAGGTGAACATCGACAGCGGTCACGCGCTTGCGATGTGGCGCCTGCTGATGGACGCCGGCGGCGAATTCGACATCACGCCGTACGGAACCGAGACGATGCACGTGCTGCGCGCGGAAAAAGGCTACGTCATCGTCGGCCAGGACACCGATGGCAGCGTGACACCCGTGGACCTCGGCATGAAATGGATGCTGTCGAAGGAAAAGGATTACCTGGGACGGCGCTCGCTGGCACGGCCCGACAGCACGCGCGAGGACCGCAAGCAGTTTGTCGGTTTGCTGTCGGTCGACGGCAGCACGGTCGTGCCCGAGGGCGCACAGCTCGTGGATGATTCCTCTGCACAAAACCCGGTGCCGATGTGCGGACACGTGACGTCGAGCTACAGGAGCGCCTGCCTGGGCCATCCGATCGCGCTCGGCCTCGTCGCCGCTGGCCGCGCGCGCAAGGGCGAGACTGTCTACGCCTGCGCGGGCGACGTCGAGCCGGTGCCGGTCACGATTACGTCGCCGGTGTTTTACGACCCCAAAGGAGATCGCCAGCGTGACGGTTGACACGATAGTACGTCACGGGCTCGAACCGCGGCTGGCAGCGGCGCCCGACGACGCAGACGCAGGGCTCGCGCTGCGCGTGATGCCGGATGCGGCGCACATCAACCTGCGTGGCAATGGCGCCGATGCTTTGTTCACCCGGGCGATCGAGAAAGCGCTGGACCAGTCGCTGCCACTCGAACCGAACACGGTGTCGCGCGGCGCGCATCGCGTTTGCTGGCTCGGTCCCGACGAGTGGCTGGTGTCGACGCAGCGCGAACACGTTCGAGCGCTGGTGCATGGTTTGCAGTCGGCGCTCGACGGCGAGCATGCGGCGGTCAACGATGTATCCGGTGGCACGGTGCTGATTCGCGCCCGCGGCGATCACGTTCGCGGCACCCTGGCCCGTGGCTGCACGCTCGACCTGCATCCGCGCGTGTTCGTGCCGGACGGCTGCGCCCAAACCCGCCTTGCGAAAGCGTCGGTGCTGCTGATCGCCGAAGGCGAGCAGGCCGTCGACATCGTCGTACGCCGCAGTTTCGCCGACTACCTGTTCCGCTGGCTGTGCCACGCCGGCGCCGCATTCGGCGTATCCGCCGGGGCCGGCTGACCGGGGCGTTCATCTTCTTGTCTTGACCGCGGGCCGGAGAGATACTTTTTCGATGCCGCCCGCCCTGCGCAGCGTTGTCTGACCCGGCGCACGCCGGTTACCCGGCCCGCTTCCCGTTCCTGCTGCTCGGTAACTTCACGCTGATCTCGATGTCGTCGGCGGTGGAGCCGCTGCGCATGGCAAACCGCATCACGCGGCAGCCGCATTTCACCTGGAAGACGCTTTCCGGAGCCGGCGGTGCCGTGACCGCGAGCGACCAGCTTTCCGTCAACGTCGATGCAGGCATAAACGATCCCGGTGCACTCGATGACGTGGACGCGGTGATCGTTTGCGGCGGCGCGCGGGTCGAGGATCACACGTCCGAGACCGTGCTCAAGTGGCTGCGCAAGGTCGCAAAGACCGGCACCGGTCTCGGCGCCACCTGCACCGGCAGCTACGTGCTGGCGAAAGCCGGGGTGCTCGACGGCTACCGCTGCAGCATTCACTGGGAGAACATCGCGGCGCTCGCCGACATGTTCAGAAACGTGCAGGTGAGCCGCAGCGTTTTCACGATCGACCGCAACCGCTACACCTGCTCCGGCGGCACGTCACCGGTGGACATGATGCTGTTCTTCATCGCCGATCGCTGCGGCGTCGACGTCGCCGCCGGCGTCGCGGAGCAGTTCATCCACGACCGCGTGCGGCGGTCGGACGAGCAACAGCGCATCCCGCTGCGACACCTGGTCGGGCGCCAGTCGGAAAAACTCATCGTCGCCGCAGAACTGATGGAGGCAAACATCCGCGAGCCGATTTCGCAGGAGGAGCTTGCCACGTACGTCGGTTTGTCGCGGCGCCAGCTGCAGCGGCTGTTCCAGCGCTACCTGAACTGCACGCCCTCGCGCTATTACGTGCAAACGCGGCTCAGGCGGGCGCGCGAGTTATTGCAACAGACGCGGCTGTCGCTGGTCGAGATCTCGTCGTTGACCGGATTCGTATCCAGTTCGCATTTCTCCAAGAGCTACAAGGAACACTTCGGGCATTCGCCGAGCAGCGAGCGGCGCACGGCCTCACCGGCCGAAACACTGCGACGATGAAGATCGATACACCATTGCGAAAGCTCGGCGAGGTCGACTCGACGCCGCTTCGGGAGAGAATCCTTGCCCAGGAAGAAGCGGCCTGGCACGAGGATTCGTACCGGCAAAAGGTCTACGACGTGCACCGGGAGACAGAATCGATCGTGCTCGTTTTCACGCACGGCGAAAACTGGCCGAACAGCGAAATCCGCAAGGAGCCGGGCTGGGACAGGCTCGCCGACGTCGCTATTCCGTTGATGCACGAGATCATTGCGAAACACTATGCGCCCGGCGGCACGATCATTCGCGCGATGGCTGCGAAATTGAAGGCCGGCGGCAAGATCACCCCGCACCGCGATTCTCACCCGTCGTTTCATGCCGGCCATCGTATCCACGTGCCCATCACGACCAACTCGCGCGTGCGTTTCATGATCGATGGACGGCCTTATCGGCTCGAGGTCGGCGAGGCGTACGAAGTCAACAACCAGCTGCAGCACAGCGTTGCTAACAAGGGCGCCGAAGACCGCATTACGTTCATATTCGACTACGTGCCCGCCGAGAAACTGGGCCGGGCGCAGCCCGCATAGCCGCACCTGTCAACGGCAGGCAAAAAAAAGGCCCCGCAGTGCGGGGCCATTCATTTTGCGACTGCAGGTTTCTACTGCGACCAGCGCCTGGAAACGCGGATACCGAACTCCTGCGGCCGATTCGTGTAGATGCGCGTGATGCCGTCGCGGCCGTCCTGCTGGCTCGAGAACGGCAGCTCGAAGAAGCCGGAGGCTTCGGTGTACTGCGCCCTTTCGTCGGTCAGGTTGTTGACGAAAAAGTCCACCTGCCAGTCGTTGTCCATCGCCAGCCCCACGCGGAAATCCGTGATCGTGTAGGACGGCGTTCGCACCAGCGGATTGGCGCCGCTGGCAAAGTTCTGGCTGGCCGTCAGCTGGTTGAGTGAATTGCCGGTGTACGACACCTGTAATCGGGCGAACGCCTGGCCAGGCACGAAATTCGTAAACCAGTTGTAGTCGAGCCAGGCGGAGGTCTTGAATTCCGGCGAGTTCGGCAGCCGCGACCCGGCAGGTATTTCGATCGTTGCCGGGTTGCCGTCGAGGTCGATCTCGTTCGTCACCTGGGCTTCCAGGCTCGACAGGTTCATGCCGAAATCGAGCTGTTCGGATACTGCCACGTCGAGCTCCAGGTGGTAGCCGGTCACCTCCGCGCTGCCGACGTTCGCGATGACGGTCTGCCAGACCTCGCCGTTCAGAAAGCTCGGGTCCACGACCGACATCTGGAAGTCGTCCCATTCCATGTCGTAGTAGGTGAGGTTGGCGCGGACGCGACCACTGGCCCACATCGTCTTGATGCCGAGTTCGGTGTTCTTCAGCTTGTCCGGATCGTAGACCAGCGGCAGGATCGGGTTGCCGCGGCCGCGGTTCGTGCCGCCTGGGCGAAAACCTTCGCTGTACAGCGCATAGATCGTCGCATCATCGGTCGGCTGGTAGGCGATGTTGATTTTCGGCACCACGTCATCCGTGCCGCCGGACGACGTCGCGATGCCGTTGTTGATGAACTCGGCGTTGAGCTGGGTGTTGGGATTCTCGACGAAGTAGCTGCTGTCCATCGTCCGGTCGAACCAGCGTGCGCCGACGTTCGCCGTCCACTGGTCGTTGACGCGCCAGGTGTATTCACCGAACAGCGCCGTTTGCTCGTAATCGACCTGCGAATTCGATTCCCAGCCGTGCGTGGCATTCGGCGCGAATCCGACGCCCCAGATCGACTCCCAGTACGCGTTCGCCACTGAGTCCTGGTAGCTGGAATTCGTGACGATGCCCCACGGCGAAATCCAGTCGTCGGCGGCGCGCTCGTAGTACAGGCCGACGATCCAGTCCGACCGGTCGTTGCCACCGGAGATGCGGAACTCCTGTGAAAACTTGTCGACGTGCTCGTCGAATCGCTGCATCGTCAGCGTGTCCGACAGGCTGGACGGACCGAAGCAGTAGCGCGGCCAGACCAGCGCCGCGCCCGTCGACGGGTCGACGAAGTAGCCCGTATAGACTGCCGGGTCGAGCTGATACAGGCAGGCCCAGGACTGGTAGTACTTGACGTACACCGTGTTGTCGGTCGCGTTGCCCCAGTCGCGGTTGAAATACGAGGTTGCGGAAACGAGCTGAGCCCAACCGAGATCGCCTTCGACCGTCAGCGCATACAGGTTCCAGTCGTCGTAGCGATACTCGTCGTTGAACTTGACAACCTGCAGGTCGCCGACGAACGGATCGAAGTGATTGCCGCCGCCGCCGTCCATGTATTGCGTCATGTAGCTCAGCGTTGCTGCCCAGTCCTCGTTGAACTCCCAGCGCATCGCGATGCGGGCGCCGTAAAAATCGACCTCGTTCCACTCCTCCCGGACGATTTCCGCGTTGTCCTCGGTACCCCAGGCTGCGGGCAACGTGTACCACTGGTGCGTATCCGGCGTGCGGCCGAACACGTTGTCGATGAAACCCGCGTCGGTTGCGGTGAAACCGGCCAGGCGCAGCGCAGCGCGGCCGTCCGCGAACGGCAGGTTGATGACGCCGCTGACGTCGTGGCTGAGCCCGGTGTCCGGCCCCTGCTTGAAGGTCACGTCAAGCGCTCCCTCGAGCACGGACGGATCCGGCTGGTTCGTGATGACGCGCATCGTGCCGGACTGCGCGGAGCCGCCGAACAACGTGCCCTGCGGGCCGTCGAGCGATTCGACACGATTGATGTCGTACATGCGTACTTCGGGCTGGCTGCCTGATGACGTGATCGGCATCTCGTCGATGTACATCGACGACGGCGATTGCCCGATATCCACGCCGCCGGCCTGCACGCCGCGAAATACGATATCCGTCGAACCCGGGAAGTAGCTGACGACGTTTACGGCCGGAATGAAGCGCGAATAGTCGGCTATACCGGTCGCGCCCATCTTCTCGAGCACGAGTTCCGGAATCGCCTGAATACTGGCAGGAATTTCCTGCAGGTTTTCCTCGCGCTTGCGCGCCGTAACGACGATTTCCTCGAGTGCTCGCGACGAACCCTGCCGCTGTTGCTGCTGTGCGTCCGCCGCGCCGGTCGGCGCGAGCGCGGCCGATACCGCCGCGGCCAGCGGGGTTAATGCGATGCCCTGATTAGCTGCCATGATGTTCCCCCTGGTGTCGCTATCCGCGCTGTTGGCGGATCACAACAATCCGCAAGGCGCTTGTTGGCTACCTGGCGGAATTCAGGCGGGTCGACGCGGCAAAATCCGGCCAGGCGGATGCGTTCGATGCACTCTGACACTAGCCGACGGACTGCCCCGATTCAAGAACGACCGGGCTCACGAATCGATTGTTGCGACTGCGTGAAAACGCTGCCGGCCGGGCGGGTCCGGGCAACGTAGGCCGCCTGCACAATCTTTTGAATCCAAAAGGACTTTGGCGGTCAGGCGGGGGCCCGCAACCAGATTCGATGGGAGCGGTCCGTCGTTAATCGCCCACGATGTGGAACCGGGGCGCGTCCATTTCGAATCGTCAGCCCGTCTCGCGCGGCCGCGCCGCATCCGGGAGACCCGCCAGAACCGGTTGCAGGATGTCGATGAGCGGGGCGAGCCGGTGTTCGTAGTTGCGCCAGAGACCCACCGAGCTTCGGTAGATCGGTTTGCGAACCTGCTCGGAACTTGCCGTCTTCACGGCGCGGTCCGTTTCGTAAAAGCGCAGGCACTGAGCCTCGAACGGCAGACCGCAATGCCCGAGTATGCGGCGTACTTCGGTCTCGAGGTCATCGACGACGTCTTCGTAATGCACGTCGAGCACCTTTCCGGGCAGCACCGCGTTCCAGTGCCCGATCAGTCGTTCGTACTGGAGGTAGTACTCGCCGATATCCGCGAGGTCGTAACTCCACGCCTGCCCTTTCGCGAACAGTTGCTTGTAGCTGCCGAAACTGCTGTCGAGCGGATGGCGGCGCGCATTGATGAAGACGGCGTTCGGCAGTGCGAGATGGACCAGCCCGACATGCACGAAGTTGTTCGGATTCTTGTCGGTAAAGTACGGCAATCCGGACCGGTACTTGCTCGTTCGCTCGAGGTACGTGCGACCGAGATCCGAATAGTAAGCAGCATCAGCCAGCTGCAGCGATTCGGGGTAGTGCAGGCGCCTGTTCCGTGACGGCCGCCTGTCGCGGATCAGGCGCGCGAGATCGCTCAGCTCGTGCGTGCCTTCGACGCGGCTGTGGCTCGCGAGTATCTGCTCGATCAGTGTCGAGCCGGAGCGCGGCAGTCCGACGATAAATACGGGCGTAATGTCCGCGACCGGGGCGGCCGGGCCATCATGCAGGCGATCTGCATCGAAGAATTCGATTATCCGGTCATACAGGAATTCCGTTTCAACGGGATCGTAATATTCCTGTTTGCGACGGATCGCATTGCCGCGGCTGAAGTAGTCGAAGGCCCTGTCATAGTTCTCGAGATTCTCGTACTGGAAGCCGAGCGCATTGCACAGGTGCACTTCTGCATCGTCCGGAATCTTCGGGTGCGCGAGCAGGTCCTCCATCGCCTGCAGCTCGTCCTTCGAAAATCGATACGTCTTCAGGTTAGCGAGGCTCCAGTAAGTCTCCGTAAAGTACGGGTTCGCGGCGATGCAGCGCCGGTACGTCTCGATAGCCTCGTCGTACCGGCCGACGGTCTTGAGATTGTGCGCAAGCCCGGACAGGGCGCCCGGGTGAGTCGGTGCTATCGACAGCGCTTTCTCGTACGCGGCTATCGCATCGTCGTATTTTCCGGCGGCCGCGCATGCGTTGCCCATCAGGAGATACGAATCCGGGTTATCGGCGCCGATTCGAATCAGCTTTGCTGCGAACTCCAGTGCATCGTCGATCTTCTCCTGCTCGACGAGATTGACCACGAGATCCGCCATTGCGCGTCCGAAGTCGGGGGCAAGTTCCAGCGCGCGCCGGAGCAACACCTCGGCATCCCGGTGTTCGTTCTGTGCGGTCGCGAGCCCGGCAAGCAGGCGCAGCGCGTCGACGTTGTCCGGGTCGTGTTTCAGCACGTCGCGATAGATGCGCTCGGCTTCCTCCCGGTTGCCGGACTGCTCGAGTTCGAACGCCTCTGTCAGCCGCCGGCGGGACGGATCGAGCTCAAGCGATGCCTCGACCGCCTGTTCGGCGCCTTCGCGAGCACCGGACAGCGACAATGCACGACTGAGCTTGATTTGCTTGTTCGGATACTTGTCCCCAAGTTCGGCTGCCCTGCGAAACTCCTCGGCAGCATCGGAATGGCGGCCCTGTATCAGTCTCAATTCACCGCGTACGACGTGCGAGCGGGCAAACTCGGGGAACGTCGTTATCGCGGTGTTCAGGCGCTCCTCGGCATCGGCGTAACGCCCGAGCATGATTCTCGCCCGCGCGGAAAGGCACATGAAATTCGGATCGTTCGGCTCCCGTTCGAGAACCCCCGTGCAAATCTCGTCCGCCCGCTCGGCATCGCCGCTTTTCAGGAGCGACATGGCCTGACGAAAGGTTTGCTGCTGCTTTTGCGGGTCCAGGGGACTGCCTCGGGATGTCCTGTCGAGCCGTAACGTATCGATCAGTATGGCCTTCCCGGCGCGTGGCCGACAAGGCGGAGCGTCAGCTGCCGACGCCGGCCCGGTCGAGGACTTCGGGTACCAGGCCGGGGTCACCGATGGCCGCGAAGTTGATGCCGGCAACGCCGGGAATGCGCACGATCGCGCGCATCGTCCCGGCACAGATGTCGAGCGCAGCGGAATCCGCATCCGCGGCGCTGTTCAGATCCTCCACGATGCGGTCGGGAATGATGGTGCCGCGTCGATTCCTGCGCAGCCAGTTCACCGCGTCGGCCGATGACGGAATCGTTACGCTGACCATCACGCTGAGCCTCCGCGTCAATCCGTTCGCGACAAGCCAGGCGAAATAGCGCCCGAGCAGTTCAACGTCCATGCAGATCTGGGTAAAGACCAGGCGTGCCCCCGCGTCCGCCTTGGCAGCCAGTTCTTCAGGCTGCGCATGCGGCTCCGGATCGTGTGCGGTCGCCGACGTCCCGATCAGGAACTCGAACCGGTCGGCAAAGCGTTCGTCGTCATTGATCAGCTTCGCCGTTGCGATCAGGTCCTTCGCATCGGTGTCCATGACCGCCTTCGGCCGTGGCTCGTATCCTTCCGGGAGCACGCCGCCGCGCACCAGGAACAGCGAGTCGATGCCGTTCGCCCGTGCACCCAGCAGTTCGCCGATCAGTGCAATGCGATTGCGGTTGCGTGCGCTGATCTGGAGCACGGGAGCCAGTTCGTTTCGCAGCAGAATCGACGCCGCGCTCACAGGGCTCATGTGCGGCTGGCCGTACAGGTTGTCGGTTACCAGGAAACCGTCGACCGATCTGCCGGCTCGTCGTGCGTCGTCACACACCGACGTTGCCGTGGCGTTGGGCGCCAGCGGCAATTCGACCGTGACTACCCGGTCTTTGCTTTCGAGAGACCGCTTGAAGGACTGCGTCATAAAATGATCATGCCTGTCGGGTCGAATCGACCTATAATCGGCCTGTCCTTGAAAAAAATCGGTCGCATCAGACCGATTAACATAATAAATAAGGGAGTGACTCAATGAAACTGCGAAAGCTGCTGGCATTGTTTGTCGGCGTCGCCCTGTCGTGTGGGATTTTCCCGGCGTATGCCGACGACGATGACGACGACGATGATGACGATGCCTCACCTGCAATGCAGGTCATGCTCGACGAGCGTACCGGCGCAAAACTCGAAGCGGAAGACGATTCCGGCGCAGCAAGCGGGCTCGCCGTGACGACGGGCGTCATCGACCGCGGGACGAATGCGAACATCTCGGCGATGATTCCGGCCACAACGGAAGGCCCGGTCTACCACGCAGACGGCAGCATGTCCGCGCGCATCGGTCTCGAGAACCTGAAGTACCTGTCCGTCGTCAGGACGCCAGACGGCGAATTCGTCTACCTGCACATACCGGCCAAAGAAATCCCGATCGAGGACCTGTCGAATGCAGCAGCCGCGGGAGAGCAGTGATATGAAATTCCGCAAAATTCTATTGTCGGGACTCGCGTCCCTTTTGGTTGCCGGCGCCGGCACCGCCTCGGCAGCCGACGTTTTTCTCGTCAACCTGGATCCGCCAGGCTTCGGCCTCAACGATCCCACGCCGGCCGCGCCGGTAGGCGGCAACCCGGGCACGACTATCGGCTTGCAGCGCATCTTTGCCTATCTGCGCGCAGCTGAGATCTGGGGTGCAACGTTGCAGAGCAACGCGCCGGTATTCGTCGGTGCCACATTTCAGCCGTTGAATTGCTCACCGTTCGGCGGCACGTTGGGCGCCGCTGGACCGACGTTCATATTCGCCAACTTCCCGGGGAACACCGCGGCGAATACCTGGCACGTCAGTGCCCAGGCGGATGCACTGGCCGGCGGTGACCTCAATCCCGGCTTCATCGACATCATCTCGTTTTTCAACAGCGATATCGATGACGATCCGAACTGCCTGACCGGTACGAGCTGGTACTACGGCCTGGACAACAACAACGCGCCGAACGAGATCGACTTCCTGACCGTCGTGCTGCACGAGATCAATCACGGGCTCGGGCACCTGGAGCTCGCCAGCGAAAGTACCGGCGGTCTGATTGCCGGCCTGCCCGATGTCTACATGCTGAACATGTACGACCTGACGCTGCAGAGGACCTGGGAACAGTTAACCGACGCCGAACGGCTCTTCTCACAGGTCAATACCGACAACCTGGCCTGGATCGGCAACGAGGTCTCGCGGCTCGCACCGCGTGCGCTGGGCCCGCGCCCGTCCGTATTCGTCGATGACCCGGACGAGCTGGAAGGCAGCTATGAAGCCCAGGCCGCGAGCTTCGGCGAGCCGCTCGGAATGGACGGGGAGGACTACGACCTGTCGCTGGCCGAAGACGGTGTCGGCGTATCTAGCGATGCCTGCCAGCCGATCACGAACTCGCGAAACGTTCGTGGCACGATCACGCTGATCGATCGCGGCGGCTGCACGTTCACGACCAAGGTAGCCAACGCGCAGGCAGCCGGCGCCAAGGGCGTGATCATCGCCAACAACCAGCCGAAGGGGCTGCCGCCTATGGGCGGTTCGGATCCGAACATTCGCATCCCGTCGGTCGGCGTCAGCCGCGACTTCGGCGCGGCCCTGCGCCAGGCGGCGGGCGACGACGAGGTCGAGGTGGAACTCGCTCTCGACAGGCGCTTCCTCGCCGGCGCGACGCCGGGCGGGCTCGTGCGACTGTTTGCACCGGACCCGGTGCAGCCCGGCTCATCGAAGTCGCACTGGGATCGCGGCGCCACGCCGAACCTGCTGATGGAGCCGTCGATCAACGACGACCTGCGGTCCGCAACCACGCTGGACCTGAGTCTCGCGTTGCTCGCCGACATCGGCTGGCCGCTGGCCGTCGCGCCGGACGTCAGCTTTCCGGACATGGTCGGTGACGGCGACGATGACGATGACGACGATGATGACGACGACGATTGACGTCGTGCGTCGTTAGCTCATCGGGTAACGACAGTAACAAGGGCCACCGTTTTGGCGGTGGCCCTTTTTTGTGCGCTTATTCCACGATCGACAGCGCGACTTTCCTGTCAATGGGATCGAAGCCGAGTGACTCGTACAGGTGCACGACTTTTTCGTTGTTGGCATCGGCATATACGGTTGAATACTGCATGCCCTGCGCAAGGTAGTGTTCGACCACTGCGCCGATCAGGCTCGATGCATAGCCGCGACCACGAAACGGCATCGGCGTAAACAGGGCCGCAATACGAAAGCCGTTGCGAATGATGCCGGCGACAGCCAGCAGTGAAGTCACCTCGCCGTCATCCCAGCACCAGAGGTTACCGGCGTGCAGCTTGTTGACGAGGTACTCCTCGTTGCTGATGAAGGCCGGTTCCTCTTCTTCATATAGCCGGCCGAAATGTCGTACCGCGTCGAGATCCTCTTTGGCCGCAGGACGACAGCGACCCGCGGCTTTGCGGAGCTGCCGCGTCGCATTCTGGATGGCGAATGCCTGCCAGTAACCGGTGACGTCGTAGCTGACACCGATGTGACGCGTCAGTTTTTCGATGGCGTGAACGGTCGCATCATGCGGCCCGAAAACGCGATGCGGCGCCGTTTCGACATCGACGTAACGCTCGACCAGGTCCGCCGCGTCGCCCTTGCCGGACATCGACAAGCACAGGCCGTCGATTTCGAAATTGGCAGCGCAGCAACGCACGTCGCCATTCAGTTTCGTGGCACCGAACCAGGTGGCGGGCCCGTTCCCCGGCGATGAGACCCTGGCTATTTCCAGCAGCGATATGAGCTGGTTGTTGTCGATCTCGTCCGCATACAGCGAGCGTTCGCAGTCCTGCAGCAGCGAGGTGGCGGTCGGGTAGACGACGAGTTCACTGGCGTCCGGCGATGCCATGATCATTGCTGGCGGTCATTCGCTCGGAAACATCGCATCGCGGCATCCTACCATTCCGCGGACCTGTTACGGCAGTCGAATCGCCCCGTTTTGCCGGCCATCCAGCCGTGCGGCCTCGATCAGGGCGAACAGACGGCGATTCGCTCCGTGCCCGAATCGAGGGCAACGACGAAACTCTCGAGCAGACCGACGCCGACATTGACGTGGCGCGCAAGCTCGGATACGCGCGCCTCGACCCCATATGCCATCGCCGAGCCCACGCGCACCGGTTCGTGCAGTGTGGTCCGGTACAGGTCGAACGTCGTGTTCGCGCGTCGCCCCTGCCCGGCGAACTCCAGCGGATCGGCGTCGAGCTGCTCGTAAATCGAGTGCGGGATGTGCATCGACAACGTGGACCCCGTGTCGATGTTGGCGAGCAGTTCGAGATCGCCGATCGCGATCGGAATTTCGTAAGGCTGCTCGTAGTGCGAAACCGATGCCTGCGACGGGTCGAGTTGTGCCTGCGGCAGGTAGACGAATGCTCGCCCGGGATAGTCGATGACGAGCACGCCGCGGCCGAAAAACGCGCCGCCTATGATGCCGTCGAACGGATGCTCGGCGTCCGGCCGATTGTAGCTTCGCGAAAACACCTCGACGTCTTCCCTGACGATCCCGCCGACCGCGAGAGACTCGAGGCGGACCACATCGATGGAATCGGTGTTCACACCATCCGTATGTTCCGTCGTCCCGGACAGCTCCAGACCGAGCGCCTCGACGAGTCGCGTATCCGCACGGCCGATGCCATCGGCCCCGGAGTCGTAAATAAAACGAAACGGGCCCCGCCCGTTGACGACCGCATCGACGAACATGCGCCGATTCGGCGCGAGCTCGAAGCGAATGCGGTAGGCGGGCTCGCCGGCACCGAGTATCCCAACGCAGGCGACGCTGCCGTTTTGCTGCGTCTCTGGCTGACAAGCAGCAATGACGGCAGCAAGCAGCAGCGATGCGGCCCTGCGGCGCGCGATTCGTGATTTTGTTACCGGGTGCATCCTTTCATTGGACGCCTGTCGAAACTCGATGGTTTGCAGTGCGGTAGGTCGCGAGCAGGATGTCGCGCACTGTTTCGCCGTAGCGCACCGCCCCGTCGGCGCCGGGCACGCCGAAAATCGCCACGGGCTCGAAGCATGCGGTGTCGAGCGAAAAGTCGATGACATCCTCCGCCGACAGCGTCTTGCGGCCGGCCCGCTCGGCCAGCGGGAATTGCAAATCGCCCAGTCCGTCGTAGGCGCGATAGACGAGCTCGGTGCAGACCAGGCGGTCGGAATTGAAGAAGTCGAAATCGAAGTTGTACAGCTTGCCTTCATGCACCAGCGCCCTCTCGATGGCGCGCCGGATGCCGGCGGCGTCGAGTGTTGGCCGCAGCACCACGAACATGTCGACGGCCAGTGAATCGTCCGGCGGCCGTAGCCGCACGCCGTCCTTGCGTGCCTCGAGAAAGCAGACGTCGTTCGTCCAGCGTCCGGCGCGCTCCGCCTCGACCTCGATGCCTGCCGCATCTCGCTCCTCCGGCAATCCGATGTACAGCACCGCGTGCGGCCAGAATCCCGGCAGGAAAAGATTCGTCAGCGCCCTGGCGTGGCGGGTTATCAGCACGTCGCCCGGCTGGAGGAACGCGACGATTTCCCTGCGAATCGCTTCGTCGACTTTCTTGTTCGACTTGTCGACGAAAACGGAAGCCGTCCGTCCCGCGCTTTCCATCACGCCGGCGAACACGTTCGACGCGCTGACGACACCGCGGCGCCGCCACTTGTGCATTACGTAGGACCAGGCGAGCTTCAGGTAATTGCGCTTGCTCGGGTCGAGCGCGCTTTCGTAGGCGTCGAGACGTGAAACGATGAAGCCGACGTCGGGCTCAGCCTGCAAACGTTCAATGCTGCCGCGGTTCTTCTTCACGTAGCGCATCGCCGAAAGCAGCGCCAGCGCGTTGCGCTCATGCACGAATGCGGAAAAGATCTGCGTGTACTGCTTGCGCGGTATCCGGTACTCGGGGAACGCCTCGTTCAGCTTGCGCTGCACGAGGCTGTGGGTCGCGACGCGAAAGAGCAGCAGGCGGTCGATGCGCACCAAAAGACAAACGGCAGCGTAACCGACAAGGAACAGCTTCAGATCGTCATCGTTCTGTATCGTTTTCGGCGAAGGCCCGATCTCCGCGAGCACCTCGTTGATGACGTCCCACAGTTCCTCGCGCACGCTTAAGTTTCGCGCGAACCAGAAGCCGATGTTCTCGTTTTCGTCCGGACGAAACGCGCCGCGTGCGACGACCGCCTGCAGCAGTTCTTCGGACGGCGCGTCCGCTTCGAGCGCGGCAGCCGCTTCGTCCAGGCTCCGGATCGAATCGCTTAGCGTTTGAAGTACCGGAGCGGTCACGCCTGGTCGAAGTCGATCTCGATTTCATTGGTCTTCGGGCTCGCCTGGCAGGTGAGTATGTAACCCTTCTCGAGCTCCCACGGCTCGAGCGCGTAGTTCACTGCCATTTCCACCTCGCCTTTCGTCAGCAGTGACCGGCAGGTCGAGCAGACGCCGCCCTTGCAGGAATACGGCAGCTCGTAGCCGTTCGATTGTGCGGCGTCGAGTATCGACGCGTCGTCCGGCGTCATGCGAAAGGTCTGCCGCTGCCCGTCCATGATGACCGCAACCTCGGTACCCTCCTTCGGCGTCGCGCGAACTGCAGGGCGCGGCGTCGCCTCGCCGCGCAGGCCCGGGCGAAATCGCTCGGAATGGATGCAGTTCTCGTCGTAGCCGAGCTCGACCAGGGCGCCGACGAGCTCGTCGATCATCGGGTTCGGGCCGCACAGGAAAATCTCGTCGGGACGCTGCGCCTCGAGGAAGGCCTGGTGCAGCGCCCTCGCCTTCTCGGCATCGAGCCTCCCGCTGTACAGCTCGATCTCGGACTGTTCGCGGCTCATGATGAAATGCAGCGAAAGCCGATCGCGATACCGATTCTTCAGCGCCCACAGGTCCTCGACGAACATCGTCGTCGCACGCCGACGGTTACCGTAGAACACGATGAACTTCGAGCGAGGCTCCGTCTCGAGCGTGCTCCTGATAATCGACAGCAGCGGCGTGATGCCGCTGCCAGCGACGAAGGCAGCGTAGTTCTTCTCATTGGCGGGATCGAGCTCCGTATAGAAGTGTCCCGACGGCGGCATGATTTCCAGCGTGTCGCCGACCGCGAGCTCGTTGGCGACGAAATTCGAAAACAGGCCGCCATCCTGGATGCGAATACCCAGGCGCAGCTGCTGCTCGCCTTCGCTCGCGCAGATCGAGTAGGTCCGGCGTACCGTTTCACCGCCGATCGCCGCGCGCACCGGCAGGTGCTGGCCATGTCGGTAGCGAAAATCCTCGAGCCGGTCTTCCGGGATAGACAGCGTCAGCACGAGCGAGTCGCGCGTTTCGCTGCGCTTCTCCGCAATCGTTGCCGGGCAGAACGTTCTCAACATGCGCCGTTCAGATGCACTTGAAGTACTCGAACGGTTCCAGGCAGTCGTCACACTTGTACGATGCCTTGCACGGTGTCGAACCGAATTCGCTGACCCGCGTCGTTTTGCCGCTGTCGCAACGGGGGCAGCGAACGGTGACGGCAGGCGCACCGAACAGCGCGCGTTTCGAGCCGGATGCCGCCGGCGGCGCGATGCCGTAGTCCTTGAGCTTCGCGCGCCCCGTTTCGCTGATCCAGTCCGTCGTCCACGGCGGCGCCAGCACTCTCTCGGTCGCCGGGTTCGGGTAGCCGCGCTGCCGAAGCCGCTCGAGCACGCTCGCCTCGATGACCTCGGTTGCGGGACAGCCGGTGTAGGTAGGCGCCACACCGACGGTGACGCCGTCTTCCGTGGCGCGCACCCAGCGAATGATGCCCAGATCGTCCAGCGTCAGGATCGGGATTTCCGGGTCCCTGAGATCGGCAAGGTCCGCGCGGATCTGTTCCTCGGTCGCGACCGTCTGCGCTTCGGCGGCGTTCATGGTTGTCGCCCCTACCAGGTCGAGTTCGGGTAGGCGCGCTGCAGGAACTGCATTTCCGCGAGCAGGTAGCCGTGATGCTCGGTGTGCCGACCCTCTTTGCCGCCGGAGGCCATCCACTCGTTGCCGGGGCGCGCAAGCGTCGCTTCGGACAGCGCGTCGTCGACGAAGGCATTCCAGTCGTCGCGCAGCGATTCGGGCACCGGGCCGATGCCGCTTTCGGCAGCCCAGCTGTCGATATCGTCGGCCGTGCACATTTCGCCGGTGTACTGCCACAGTCGATCGATCGCATCCTGCATGCGGCGTTGGCTTTCTCCGGTGCCGTCGCCAAGCCGGATCACCCACTGACGCGTGTGCCGAAGGTGATAGCGAATCTCCTTGACGGCGCGGGCCGCAATGGCGGCGAGACGCTCGTCGTTCGACGACGCAAGCGCATCGAGCAGGCGCAGGTAGTACGCCTCGAACAGGAACTGTCGTGCGATCGTCTGCGCGAAGTCGCCGTTCGGCTGCTCCACGAGCAGCACGTTGCGGAACTCGTGGCTGTCGCGCAGAAACGCGAGATCGTCCTCGCTGCGGCCCGCACCTTCGATTTCCCCGGCGTACGTGTACAGCGCGCGCGCCTGGCCGATGTAGTCGAGCGCGAAGTTCGCGAGCGCGAGGTCTTCCTCCAGTTCCGGGCCGTGCCCGACCCATTCGCCGAGGCGCTGCCCGGTGACGAGCGCGTTGTCCGCGATGCGGACGACGTACTCGAACAGCTGTTCGTTGTTCGTCGCTTCAGTCACAGGTTTTCCACCCCGTCCGGCACTTCGTAGAACGTCGGGTGACGGTAGATCTTGTCCTCTGCGGGCTCGAACAGCTCCGGGTTATCGTCGGGGTCGGAGGCGACGATCGACTTGGAGTCGATAACCCAGATGCTGACGCCTTCGCTGCGGCGCGTATACAGGTCGCGCGCGTGGTCGAGCGCCATGTCCGCGTCCGCGGCGTGCAGGCTGCCGACGTGCCGGTGCGACAGCCCCGCCCTGGATCGAATGAAAACTTCGAAGAGCGGCCAGTGTTTCCGGTCCATGCTCGCCTCCTTCATGCCGCGGCCCTGCGCCGCGCCTGCTTGTCGGCATACGCGGCCGCAGCCTCGCGAACCCACGCGCCTTCGTCGTGCGCTTTTTGCCGCGCCTCGAGGCGCTCGCGGTTGCACGGCCCGTTGCCCTTCAAGACCTGGTAGAACTCTTCCCAGTCGATCTCGCCGAACTCGTAGTGGCCCGTTTCCTCGTTCCAGCGCAGGTCCGGGTCCGGCACTTTCAGCCCGAGAAACTCGGCCTGCGGTACCGTGACGTCGACGAACTTCTGCCGCAGCTCGTCGTTCGTGAAGCGCTTGATCTTCCACGCCATCGACTGCGCTGTGTGCTTCGAGTCCGCGTCGCCCGGCCCGAACATCATCAGCGAAGGCCACCACCAGCGGTTCAGCGCGTCCTGCGCCATGTCCTTCTGTGCATCGGTACCTCGGCTGAGCATCAGCATGATTTCGTAGCCCTGGCGCTGGTGAAAACTTTCTTCCTTGCAGATGCGCACCATGGCCCGCGCGTACGGACCGTAGGAGCAGCGGCACAGCGGAATCTGGTTCATGATCGCGGCACCGTCGACCAGCCAGCCGATCGCGCCGATGTCGGCCCAGGTCAGGGTCGGGTAATTGAAGATGCTGGAGTACTTCGCCTTGCCGGTGAGCAGCTGCTCGACGAGTTCGTCGCGCGACACGCCGAGCGTCTCGGCCGCGCTGTAGAGATACAGGCCGTGCCCGGCTTCGTCCTGCACTTTCGCGAGCAGGATCGCCTTGCGCTTCAGGGTCGGCGCGCGCGTGATCCAGTTGCCTTCCGGCAGCATGCCGACGATCTCGGAATGCGCGTGCTGGGAGATCTGGCGGACCAGCGTCTTGCGGTACTCGGCCGGCATCCAGTCCTTCGGCTCGATCTTTTCCTCGGCGTCCACTTTTTCCTGGAAACGCGCGAGCAGCTCCGGCCTGTCGGCCGCAGCCTTGCCGTCGCCGCGCTGGTCGAGACCCTGTGTGTACATGCCTGCCTCCCGGGTGAACTGGCTAATATGTCACAAGAATATCGGGTTTTCAATGAAAACTGTATCGTTTAGTCCGGCAGCGGAATGTCCTCGTCGAGCGTGGCCGAGCGGCCGCGAAAGAGCGCCACAAGCCGATCCCCGGCGGACGTCACGCGGACGTCGTAGAACCCGGTTCGTTGGCCGCGATAGGCCTCGACGGCGGATGCCGTGAGCGCCTCCCCACGGCGTACCGGCTTCAGAAACTCGATCGACGCGCCAGCCGCAACGGTGACGCGGCCGTAGGTGTTGCAGGCGAAAGCGAATGCGGTGTCGGCCAGCGTGAAAATGAATCCGCCGTGGCAGATGTCGTGCCCGTTCACCATGTTTTCGGTGACGGTCATACGCGCTTCGGCAGTGCCCGGCGCGACGTTGGCGATCGTGATGCCGAGATCCTGGCTCGCGTCGTCTTCGGCGTACATCGCCGCGGCGCAGGCCTCGGCCAGCGCCTGCGGATCGCGCGACGAATCAGCCATGATTCGTGCCCTCCCCGAGTCCGCCGAAGCGCTCGTAGAAATCGGGTTCCGCCGGCGGCAGCGGCCCGTAGGCGTTCTCGATGTTGTCGGTCAGGTACTGCTCGGCCGGCTCCGCCAGGCGGCCGTACAGGTTCCGGCACAGCTGGTAGGCCGCAACGCCGTCCCAGCGTTCCGGCAGCAGGGCGGCCGGCAGCGACGGATCGCGCAGCAGGATGCGCCGGTAATCGTGGATCAGTAGCGCGCGAATGCAGAAAGACAGCTGCGGGTCAGGGTCCGGCTCCTCGCGCCCGGCCTGGTACAGCGGGCGAAAGCGCGCCAGGAAATCACGATACCGCTGCGCGAGCTGGTCCAGCTGCCAGGCGTCGCCGATCAGGTCGCGCAGCAGGGATTCCCGGGTGTCGTGCACCGTCGCATTCATCAGCAGAACACGGTCTGCGCCTTCGATATCGGCGAGACAGTTGTCGACTTCGGCGAGGTCGGGCGCCGGATGCGCCAGCACGTTGCTCGAAAACGGCGCGAATCCCTGCCAGCCGAGTTCCCGGCGGACCTGGTCGCGCACGTCGGCGTCGACGCCGCCAATCAGCGCCAGGCACCAGTTGCCGGCCCAGTCCTGGCGCGGCGCCGCGTAGATGCGCCGGCTCGCTTCGCGGAAGCGGCGCGTACCGCGATCGGTGAGCCGGTAAAAACTGCGGCGACCGATTCTGTCCGCTGCAAGCCAGCCCTGCTTCGCGAGGCGAAAGACCGAGGTGCGAACCAGTCGATCGCTGATGCCGAACGCCTGCAATGCCTCGATCAGGCTGCCGAGCCAGACGCTGCCGCCGCGTGGCGCGATAGCGTCGCCGAACACGCTGATGACGAGCGAGCCGGCACGGATCGGGCGCTGCTGCGCAAACTCGTGCAGCAATGCGCGGGCGGCGTGGTTGAACGGGCTGTTCGGCGTTCTTCGTTGTGCGGCTTCGGGCATCCGGTCCTGCCGATCTTGCATGCGTCGAGACTGCAATGTGATACTAAAGATTAAAGAATATCCATCATTTTGTCACATGACGGGCCGCGCTCGACGAGCGGCCGGCGGGACACGATCATGAGCAACGCGAAAAAACTCGGCTGCTATGCCGAGGGCAAATGGGTTACCGGCAGCGGCGACGGCGCAGAACTCAGGAGCGCCGTTAACGGCGAGGTCATTGCCCTGGCTGGCAGCGACGGCCTCGACTTCGGCGCCATGGCCGACTATGCGCGCCGCGTCGGAGGCGCCAACCTCGGCCAGATGACGTTCCACGAACGCGCGCTGATGCTGAAGGCGCTGGCGCAGTACCTGATGGAGCACAAGCAAGAGTTTTACGCGCTGTCGACCGCGGCGGGCGCAACGAAAAAGGACTCGTGGATCGACATCGACGGCGGCATCGGTACGCTGTTCGTGTTTTCGAGCAAGGGCCGCCGCGAGTTGCCGAACGACACGGTGCTGTGCGACGGGCCGCCGGAGCAGATCTCGCGCGGCGGCACGTTCGTCGGCCAGCACGTCTACCTGCCGATGCAGGGCGTCGCGGTGCACATCAATGCTTACAACTTCCCGTGCTGGGGCATGCTGGAAAAACTCGCGCCGACCCTGCTCGCCGGCATGCCGGCGATCGTCAAGCCGGCGTCGTCGACCGCGTACCTCACCGAGCTGATGGTGCAGCGCATCGTCGACTCGGGCCTGCTGCCCGACGGCGCGATCCAGCTCGTCTGTGGCGGCGTCGGTGACCTGTTCGAGCACCTGACCTGCCAGGACGTGATCGCCTTCACCGGCTCCAAGTCGACGGCGGACTTTCTCGCCGGCCACGACAATGTTGTCGCGCAATCTGTGCGCTTCACTGCGGAAACCGACTCGCTGAACTGTTCGATCCTCGGCCCGGATGCGGGGCCGGATACACCCGAGTTCGATCTCTATTGCAGGGAGGTCGTCAACGAGATCGCGACCAAGGCCGGACAGAAGTGCACCGCGATCCGCCGCATCATCGCCCCGGCGCAGCATGCTGGGGCGCTGACGGAAGAACTCGCGAAGCGCCTGGCCGCGCTGCGCGTCGGCAACCCGGCGAACGAGAACGTCGACGTGGGCGCGCTCGCCAGCCTGTCGCAGCGTGACGAGGTGATCGAACGGATCGGGACACTGCGCGGGGAAAGCGACATCGTCTACGGCAGTCTCGACGACTTTGACGTCGTCGATGCCGATCCGGAGAAAGGCGCGTTCTTTGCGCCGGTACTGCTGCAGTGCTCGGATCCGCTGAACGCGAAAACGCCGCACGCGGTCGAGGCATTCGGCCCGGTGGCGACGGTGCTGCCGTACGGCTCCGTCGACGACGCGATCGCACTGGCGAACCGCGGCGAGGGCAGCCTGGCTGCGTCGATTTTCACCACCGACGACGATACTGCGCGCACGCTGGTGCTCGGCTGCGGCAGCTATCACGGCCGGATCGTGCTGATCAATCGCGACTGCGCGAAAGAGTCGACCGGCCACGGCTCGCCGTTGCCGCACCTAGTGCATGGCGGGCCCGGACGGGCCGGCGGCGGAGAAGAGCTGGGCGGCATGCGCGCCGTGAAGCACTACATGCAGCGCACCGCGCTGCAGGGCTCGCCGACGACGCTGTCGGTAACCACGAACAAATGGATACGCGGCGCCAAGGAAAACGAGCCGGGCGGACACCCGTTCACGAAGACGTTCGAGGAGCTGCAAATCGGCGACACGCTGCACACGGGCGAACGCGAGATCACGGTCGACGACATCGTCGCCTTCGCCGACCTGACCGGTGACCAGTTCTATGCGCACACGGATCCGGAAGCGGCGGCGAAGAACCCGTTCTTCGACGGCCGCGTCGCGCACGGCTACTTCATCGTCTCGGCGGCTGCAGGCCTGTTCGTGCATGCGCCGCTGGGGCCGGTGCTCGCGAACTACGGTCTCGACGACCTGCGTTTCGCGACGCCGGTCAATCCCGGCGACGTGCTGAAGGTGCGCCTGACCTGCAAACAGAAGACGAAGCGTGAAGGCACCGGCTACGGCGAGGTGCGCTGGGACACCGAGGTCACGAACCAGGACGGCGAGCTCGTCGCGAGCTATGACGTCCTGACGATGGTGGCATCGAAGGAACTGATGAAAAACGTCGAGGCCGGTACCGCGGAGTAGGGCTCTGAGCCACCTTGCCGGCAAACGGATTGCGATATCGGGGGCCGGCCGCGGCCTGGGTCGCGCGCTGGCGATCGTCCTCGCCGATCAGGGTGCGGAGATGGTTCTCCTCGGTCGCGATTCTGCGACTTTGGCCGACGTCGCCGATACGATCAAGGCGCGCTCCGGACCAGAGCCCCGGGTCCTGTCGTGCGACCTTGCGATGCCGGATGACATTGCCAGCGCATGCGCGTCGATCCTGGACGAAAATCCGGTCGTCGACGTCCTCATCAACAACGCGGCGCCGTGGTTGACGGGTCGCCTGGACGAGATCGCCGACGACGACATCGTATCGACGGTCGCCGCGGCAGTGTCCGGAACCATCCTTCTCACGAAAGGACTGCTGCCCGGTCTGCACCGCTCCGATGCGGCCGACATCGTTACCATCGTCTCGACGTCAGGCGTGCCCGGGTGGGACCTGAGTGGCGGCTCGGTGCCGTTTTACGCCGCCAAGCACGGGCAGTCCGGGTTCAGCGACAAGCTGCGCCACGAACTCGAAGGTACGAAGATCAGAGTGTCGGCCATCTATCCGCCGAACTTCGAGGATGCGGACCCCACGAAGGCCGACTGGGAGAGACCGTCGGGACAAGACGGCAGCCTTTCCAACAGGGAGATCGTCTCGACGGTACTGTTCATTCTCGACGCGCCGAGAACCTGCAGCTTCCCGCTCGTGATCATCGACGGATCGTCGCAGTCATCGACTTGATTATGGTGCCCTACTGGCCGCTTAGGATCGCCTCGATCTGCTCGGCGGCATTGGTGAATCCGGGATCAACTTCGAGCGCCTTTTCGTAAAGCTCGATCGCGCGCTCGCTGTCACCGAGATAGAGCGTGATCTCGGCAAGGCTGTCCCAGGTGTTCGCGGAACCCGGGAACTGTACCGTATTCAATTCGAGCAGGGCCTTCGCACGATCGAGGTCGCCGGCGAATCCCGCCGCGTAGCCGGCCGCATTGATACGGGCTTCGATGGTGGACAACGCTTCCGCATCGCCCTCGTGCGCGCGAACGAGGTTTTGGATTCCGTCAGATACAGTCGCGGTCGCTAACACGGCGTCGACCGCCTCGTTGAGTGCGGACAACGCGGCGTACCGACTGCGCAGCGTGGCCCGGCGTTCGTCGAGTTCCGACCTGTCGAAGTAACGGCCGTTCACGGCGACGCCGCTGATCGCCCTCGCATGGCGGACATCCTCGAGCGGGTTTTCGTCCAGCAGAACGAGGTCACCCCGGTAACCCGGCAGCACCTGGCCGAAGCGTATCTCATCATCGATGTAGCGCCGGACGAACTCGCCGGCGTTGCGGCTGCCGATCGAAAGCGCCTCGAAGTTGGAGAGCCCGGCCTTGACGAACTCGGTCAGCTCCCGGTGCGCCGCTTTGCCGGGGAACAGGCCCGCGAGCGACGCGTCGGTGCCGATCACCTGCAGTATGCCGGCCCTCTGAAATTCGAGCGTGAGCGTCTGCAGCAGTTCGTACTTCCATTGTTCCCGCAGGATGAAGTTTTCGATGTTCGTGCGTCGATTGATGTTTCCACCTCTCCACATCGAGGCGGTGTTCGGGTGCAGGAAAGGAAACTCCGGATCACCCCACAGGTGATCGAGGCTGTCCCACATCATCAGGTTGCCGAACGTGAAACACAGGTCCGGCATGAACGCCACTTCGTTAGCCTGCAGCACATCGATCAGCGCCGGCAGCTTGTCAAGGTCGGGCTCGTAGTCCCTGGCCATGTTCTCGGTACTGCGCGGGCCGCCGAAGTAGGTGAAAAACAGCTCCTCGGTGTGAGCAACCGCACTTTGCCCGGAGCCAAGCGCCGTCAGCGGATCGAAGTTTCTCGGGATGTGGCCGATGACCGGCAAGCCGTGGCGACGCGCCTCGTCGACGATGGCATCGAAAACTGGTTGCGACACGTTGTTGTAGATTTTGACGAAGTCGAATCCGTTGGCGGCGAGATCGCCGACGATCTGCCGCGCCTCACTCTCGGTCCTGACGCTGTGCGCACCGGTCGCGATGGCCGGATCGCCGTCGAGGATCCGGTCGGTCGTGTAGATGTTCGGCCCGAGCCTCGCGCCCGCACGAACTTCGTCGCGATAGTCGAGCTGCCGCTGCCCGATCTCGCCAGTTCCGCCCAGGTGCATCACCGTGGTCACGCCCCAGGCGACGTAGTTGACGAGTTCGTCTTCGTGGCGAAGATGAACGTGGAGATCGGCCAGCCCGGGCATCAGGTAGCGGCCGGTGCCGTCGACCTGCGGAAGGTCGGCGGGAAACGTCGTCGCAGCCACATCGCCGACCGTGACGATGACGCCGTCTTCGACGATCACCACCTGGTTTTCGAGCACGCGCTCGACATCCATCGGGATCACGTCAACGCCGACGATGGCAAAGCTGCCCCTTTGCTGCGCGAACCCGGTATCGATCCATAGCAAGCCGAGGGCCAGAACCACGGCAAATGCGCGGGCGATGGGCGTAGAAGTCATGGACGATTCCCCCGGAAGCACCCTTATTGGATACCTTGCCGTCATGTTTCGTTTACCGGCATCTCCGTGATGCGCGATATGATCTCTGATAACGACTCGATGCGTTAACTGGTTCGTGGAAAGGTGAGTTCGACCGGAACGATGAAGTTCGAATCGATAAAGGCGTACAACGCCGCACAAAGCGAAGAAGATCAGCGCATCTGTCGAAAGCTGATGCGGGAGATCGATCGCAATCTCCCCGAGGCCGAGAGCAGGATCTGGCACGGTCACCCGGTGTGGTTTTTGGACGGCAACCCGACCGTCGGCTACAGCAAGCTGAAAGACTGCATCAGGCTGATGTTCTGGAGCGGCGCCGACTTCGGCGAGCCTTTACTTGCGCCCGGCACGGGCAAGTTCAAGGACGCATCGATCCGTTACACCGATACCGCGCAGATTGACAAGGCCGACCTTGCACGGTGGCTCGAAAAGTCCCGGGACATCCAGTGGGACTACAAAAACGTCGCCAGGCGCAAAGGCAAGCTGGTACGAATCGGCGCTGGCTGATCGGGTCAGCGGTATCGCGGCACCGACGTGTGGCTGTCGGCTCCCGCCTCCCGCGGGAGGAATGTTGAGCGTGGCGGAAAGAACGGTTTCGGAACCGCCGGCGCCGGTTTAACTGCATTAGCGCCGAGCAAGGTACGCCCGTTACCGATTGAAGACGTCGTCCGGTGCTGACCGGAGAGCTTTCACACCCGTGTTAATCTTTCCCGCGACCGCTTGTGCCCCTTTGCGGACGTTTGACGATTGAGTAGGGCGTGGCGTATGCGAGCATCTCTCACCACAATTCTTTTGTTGTCTGTAGCCTTGCCGGCACTGGCTGAGCCG
Source organism: uncultured Gammaproteobacteria bacterium (assembly GCA_938003715.1). Lineage (GTDB taxonomy): Bacteria > Pseudomonadota > Gammaproteobacteria > Steroidobacterales > Woeseiaceae > SZUA-117. Next base: position 2,902 of record CALKYK010000502.1, on the reverse strand, counting down.
ATGCAGTGCAATGTCGGACCGGTCGCCAGGAATATAGGCGGCGCCGAGTGGAATGTCCTGTCTTGCAGCGACGGACGTTCACTTGTTTTCGTGACTGCGAAGGGAAACCCGGCGATGCCTTTCTATTTTATGGTGCAGCGAAATGAGGACTCGCCCAGGATTGTCGGGGAAGGGAACGGCTCGAAAGAATACTCAGCGGCCGCTTACGAAGAAATCAGGAAGATGACGGCGACGGAGCTCGACGACCTTGTTCAGGCGACCAAGGTGGTTTCCGAGCAGGAGTAATCGTCTGCTGCTGGCCGAATCCGGACGGGAAGCTGGAATCTAGTGCCGAGCCACCACAGCCTGTTTGCCGACATACGTCGTCGAGTTCAATTCCCGCTCCCCGACGGAGCGGTCTACCGGCACGAGTTCGACGCGCCCGGCGAAAAGGCCTGTCCTGGCGTCAACCTTGATGTAGATCACGTCGCCGTCCTGCAGTGCCAGCGACAGGTTGCGCTCGGCAGCCGGCACTGAAATTTCGTATTGGCCGGTCAGCCGGTCGACGTAAAAGAAACCGTTCGGCCTGACCTTGCCGACTTCCTCTCCATTCAGCGTGACTGGCAGTCGAAAGTCCGTGTGAGTGTCCGTCGTCGAGTAGAAGTAGATCCTGCCATCGAGGGGCAGCGGCGGTTCGATCGCGCCAGAGAATTCCTCATAGGAAGGCCCAGATGCGCAGCCGGCGGCGCATAGAGAAAACAGCGCGGGAACAAGGTATCGAGTCGCGAATTTCATCGTGGTCACCCTTGGCTGTCGGCGTGAACATCGAATATTCGCGATTCCCGGCCTGCATAAAGCGACACAGGTCACGTTTTCTGCGATTGCGCCCTTCGCAGCGGCGAATAACCGTTCCTGATCACCCACATCGCGAACAGCCCCAGCGCGATGTACACGCCGCTCCACGACGCGGCCAGGATCGCTTCGCCCGCCAGCCAGTCGATCGAGCCGTCGGCGGCAAGCTCGCCGCGCGCCGCCTGGAACGGGTAGACGTAGTAGCGAATCATCAGCACCGGCATGATCAGCCCGCTGATGACGATGACCACCGCCGGCGCCATCAGCGACACCCGCGTTTTCTTCTCGTCCAGTTCGTCCGGCGGCACCTCGTGCAGCTTCTCGAGGTAGCTTCGCTCCTCGTCGCTGACCGTGGTCGCCCGCGCAACGGCTATCGTGACGATGAGGCTCGCGACCGTGCCGATGATCACCGGGTTTAGGTACGACGGAAACGTGATGACGCCGATGAACTCGAAGAACTTCGGCACGACGTTGAAGATGAGCCCCGCCAGCATGCCCCAGAACGCGGCGGCCTCGGTGATTCGCTTGCTCCAGATGCTCATCAAGCCAACCGCGCCCCAGGACGAGGCGAACACCGTGGCGATGAACGTGGTCAGCCAGAAAATGTCCGGCGGCAAAATCAGCGCGGCAACGAGCGCGATGAAGCCGATCAACAGCATCATCAGCCGGCTGAATCGCAGCGTCTTCAGTTCATCCGTACTCGTGTGAATGCCGATGTCGTTGCTCGCGCTGAAGCCGACCAGGGACAGGAACGTCGACGCCGACGACAGGATCGCGGCCATGATGCCGGCCAGCATCAGCGCGCCGAGGATCTCCGGCATCATCGTCAGCGACGCCCAGATCGTTGCACTCTCCGGCGGGTCGAGGTTCGGGTCGCCGAGGTTGATGACGCCGCCGAGACCGTACACCATGACCTGCAGCATGCCGACGGCGAGGCAGGCAAAGATCGCAGCGCGCAGCACGACGTGCTCGTTCTTCGCCATCAGGTGGCGGCTCGACTGCCACGGGCTGACGCAATAGACGAGCGCCCAGCTCGCATCGATCACGAGCAACCAGATCAGGAAGTCCGTCGGCGTAGGCCACTCCGTGCCGGGCCCGACGATGCCGTGCCAGGCCATCAGGTCCGGTTTCGAGTCGAGCGTGGCGAGCTCGGTCATCACGGCCGTCACGCCGCCGAGATCGCCGACGACGAAGACGACGGCGGCGGCGCTCGCGAACGTGAACAGCAGGAACATCAGCGTGTCCGTGAGGATTACGCCGCGCGAGCCCGAGTACATCGTAAACGTCGTGTAACTCAGCCAGGCGACGATGAGGCCCTGCACGTAGTCGAGGCCGGTGAGCTGCGACAAGAGGATCGCGGCGCCCTGCGTTACGGCCAGCAGGTAGCCGCCGAGCGCGAGGATGATCGTGACGCCGGCCAGCGCCTGCACGCGCGGGCTCAGGAAACGCTTGCCGAAGAACTCGGCGACCGTCGTTGCGCGGCTGCGGCGCAGGAAGCGGCCGAAGAATATTGCGCCGAGGACGTAACCGGTGGTCGCGGCCTGGGGAAAGAGGACGTAGGGACCGGCCTGGCCGTCGTAGGCGAAGCCGGCCTCGCCGAGGAACATCGTCGAGCTCATGACGCTCGCGACAAGCGTGCCGACGATGATGATGGTCGGCGCGCGCCGGCCGGCGACGTAATACTCGTCGAGCCGCTTGATACCGCGCCCCGCGTAATTGCCGAGCGCGATGTAGACCAGGATGCTGATCGCGATCGTTGTCGTGTAGATGTCCAGGACCGACACCCCCGCCGCCTGTCTCGCTCGTATCAGTAACACGAATCCGGCCGTCCTGTCCTGTTGTAGATCCGACGTATGGCTATTGCACAACGGCGATGCCACACTCCCGCGACGCGCAATTTCGGCTGCGACGCATGACACGATGACGACGAAAACGTCCACAACGCCCGCGCCGTGGATGCAGGATGCATTGAAGGACGGCTTCGCGCTGCTCGCGGCCGGCCGCATCGAGGAGGCGTCCGAGTGCTGCAAGCGCCTGCTCGGGGCCAAGCCCGACCTCGTCGAAGCGCACT
>CALKYK010000501.1 GCA_938003715.1 uncultured Gammaproteobacteria bacterium | reverse complement strand
GTCCCGCACTCTTTGAAAATCAGATACTTGTGCCACGAGCAGCGGATTACGCCCGTTTGGGCGTGCCAGGCACGCGGCCGCTGACAGGAAGATGCGCCGGACGGCGGTTTGGATTTGGCGACCGGCCCGGGCCGGCGCCGATCAGGAGCGGGCGACCGCCGCCGTCGTGCCGCGCCGGTTCGCGAGCCACGCCGAGGCGCGCGCCTGGATCATCAGCAGGCTCGGCGTCAGCAGAAGCGTCAGCACCGTGGCAAACGCGAGTCCGCCGGCGACCGACGAGGACAGCTGGGTCCAGTACTGCGTTGCCGGTGCGCCGACCGACACGTCGCGGTTGATCAGGTCGATGTTGACGGCGAATACCATCGGCATCAGGCCGAGGATCGTCGTCACGGTCGTCAGCATGACCGGGCGCAGGCGCACCGCGCAGGTGCGCAGAATGGCCTCGAAAGCCTCGGCGCCGCGCGACCGCAGGACGTTGTAGGTGTCAATGAAGACGATGTTGTTGTTGACGATGATGCCGGCGAGCGTGATCACGCCCACACCGCTCATGATTGTGCCGAACGGTTTGTCCATGGCGAGGTGACCCAGCAGCACGCCGCCGGTCGAGAACACGACCGCGGTGAGGATCAGGAACGCCTGGAACAGGCTGTTGAACTGCGTGACGAGGATAATCGCCATTACCGCGATCGCGATCAGCATTGCTTTGCCGAGAAACGCCTGCGCTTCGACCTGGTCCTCGTTGCCGCCGCGGAACGCGACGCTGACGCTTGGATCGATGTCGAGGTACGGCAGCATCTCGCGCATTTCGGCGACGACGTCGCCGTCGAGCACGCCTTCCTCCACGTCGGCCTCGACGCGCATCGTGCGTTTCAGGTCGGTGCGCTGGATCGTGCTGACCTTGTTCGCCGGCACGCGCTTGACGAAATTGGAAATGGGAACGAGACCGTCGGCCGTCGGGATGCGCAGCTCGTCGATCTGCGACAGGCTGCGGTCGTCGTACGGATATCGCACCCGGATATCGATCTCGTCTTCGGCGTCGTCGGGCCGGTATTCGCCGATCTTGATGCCGTTCGTGACCAGCTGGATCATGTTGCCGACCAGCGTGATGTCAGCGCCGAATCGCGCCGCCTCGGCGCGGTCGACCTCGATCTGCCATTCGATGCCGGGCAGGGGACGCGTGTCCTCGACGTTGAATACGCCGTCGATCGATTCGAGCGCGCGGCGGACCTGCTCGGTCGCCCCCTCGAGCAGCAGGTTGTTTCGCGACGACAGCGCGATCTGGATCGGTTTACCCTGCTGCGGGCCCTCGTCCGGTTTGCGCGTCTGGATCGACAACCCGGCGAGTCCGGCGAGGCTCTGGCGCACTTCGCGGAGAATGTCGTCTGCGGGTCGCCGCTGGTCCCAATCGATGAAGTTCAGCGTGATCGAACCGATCTGGTCTTCCGCCGCGCCGCGTCCGCCGCCGCCGGTCTACGAGTAGACGCTTTCGACTTCGGGAAGATCGAGAACGAACGCTTCGGCTTCGCGCACCAGCGCGTCCTTCTCGTCGGTCGACAAATCGCCGCGGGCGCGAATGTCTACGGTTGCGAACTCGGGTTCGATGTCGGGGAAAAACTCGACGCCGCGGCCAAAGGTAAAGAATGCACTGTAGATCAGCACCAGCACCAGCGTTACCGCGCCGACGTTCAGCCACGGCTTCCTGAGCGATCGTTTCAGGAACCGGATGTACATCCCGGTGCCGCCGGTCAGCTCGTTCAGGTCGCCGGTTTCGGCCACCGCGAGTTTGCGCCGTGCTTCTTCGTCGACCGCGCCCGGTGCGCCGAAGATCGAACCCAGCGTGGGGACGAACACCAGCGCCATCAGCAGCGACGCCGACAGCACCGCGATCAGCGTGATCGGCAGGAACTTCATGAACTCGCCGGAGATGCCTGGCCAGAACGCGAGCGGCACGAACGCCGCGAGCGTGGTACAGGTCGAGGCGATGATCGGCCAGGCCATGCGTCGCGCGGCGCCCATGTAGGCGTCGCGACGGTCGATGCCTTCGGCCATGCGCCGGTCGGCCAGTTCGGTGACGACGATGGCGCCGTCGACGAGCATGCCGACGGCCATGATCAGTGCGAACAGCACCATCATGTTGATCGTGACGCCGAAAGATGAGATCGCGAGTATGCCGAGCAGGAAGCTGCCGGGTATCGCAATGCCGACCAGCCCCGCTGCGCGCAGACCGAGAATGCCGATAATGACAATGAAGACCAGCAGTACCGCGGAAATGACGCTGTTCTGCAAGTTGTTCAGCATCTGTTTCACGTCGTCAGACTTGTCCCGCGACGCAAATACCCGGATACCTTCCGGCCAGGTCGCCTGCGCCGCGGCGATCACGCCCATCACCTCGTCCACGGTGCTGATGATGTTCGCGCCGCTGCGCTGCACGACCTCGATCGCGAGCGCACGGTCGCCGTTGAGGCGCGCGTAGCTCTCCGCGTCCTTGTACGTCCGGCGCACTTCGGCCACGTCCCGGAAGTGCACGATCCGGTCGCCGACTGCCTTGATCGGCATCTCGAGCACGTCCTCGGCCGACTCGAACACGCCAGGCACTTTCACCGGGAAGCGGCCTTCCGCGGTGTGCAGCGCGCCGGCCGCGACCAGCTTGTTGTTGCGCGCGACCAGCGACAGGATCTGCGCCTGGTCGAGACCGTAGCTTTCCATCGCCAGCGGGTCGACCACGACCTCCATGAGTTCCTCGCGAACGCCGACCAGGTTGACCTCGAGCACGCCGGACAGCCCCTCGATTTCCTCCTTCAGGTCGCGGGCGATGTTCGTCAGCGTACGCTCGGGCACGGCGCCGGCGAGATTCAGCACCAGCATCGGGTCGAAGCGCGAGAACTTCACTTCCGTGACCGTGGGCTCCTCGGTTTCGCCCGGCAGTTTCGCTTTCGCCGCGTCGACCTTGGCCCGCACGTCCTGCAGCGCAACGTCGACATCGGTGCCGGCGTCGAACTCGATCTGCACGCTGGCGCCGCCTTCGTACGCGTTTGCCGTCAGCTCCTCGATGCCTTCGATCGTGCGCAGTTCCTGCTCCATCGGCCGCACCAGCAGGCGCTCGGCGTCCTCGGGAGAGATGCCGTCGTGCGTCATGCTGACGTAGATGAACGGGATGTTGAGGTCGGGCTCGGCCTCTTTCGGCGCGCTGACATAGGTGACGACGCCGGCAACGATGATGACCGCGAGCGCCAGCACCACGGTGCGCGAGCGGTCCATCGCAGATTCGATCAGGCGCATGTCAGCGGTCCGGGTCCGACGATTTCGTCGCGACCGCCGTATCGACCTCGACCTCCAGGACCGGGTCGACGAGCGCGCCCGGCGTGACGAAGCCCTGGCCGACGGTGATGATCGATGCCGCGTGCGGCAGGCCCGCGATCCAGACACCTTCGTTCGACGACAGCGCGATGTCGGCGCGGTGGAATTCCACCTGGCCGAGTTCGTTGACGGTCTTGATGCCCAGGTTGCCCTCGTCGTCCAGCGTCAAAAGCGACGGAGACACACGGTGCGCGAACACGCGCTCGGCCGGGATCAGCAGCTCCGCGGTCATGCCGCCGCGGTAGCGTCCGTCCGAGTTGTCCACCTCGAGCTCGACGCGGAAGGTGCGGGTTGCCTCGTCGGCCACCGGCGCCACGTAGCGCAGCGTGCCCTCGACGACCTCGCCGGTCGCGAGCCGTGCCGAGCCGGCCTTGCCCTTGCTCACGTACTTCGCATCGAACTCGGACACGGCTGCGCTGACGATCAGCGAGCGGTCGTCGACGAAAGTTGCGATCGGGTCGCCGACCTTGACGAAATCGCCGATCTCGACGTGCCGGTCCTGCAGCGCGCCGGCGAAAGGCGCGGTGATCTGCATGTAGCCGATGTCGAGTTTCGCCCGGGCAAGTTCCGCTTTCGCGGTTTCGAGCAGTGCGGCCGCCTCCTGCAGCTGCGCCTCGGAAACGTAGCTCGAGTCTTTCAGTTTTTCCCGCGCGGCGTACTCTAGTTCGCGCTGCTTGACCATGGCCTCGGCCTGAGCAAGCCGGGCGCTCCGGTCACGCTCGTCCAGCCTGACGATCAGTTCGCCCCGGTCGAGGCGGTTGCCACGCTCGGAACCGACCTCGACGACCCGGCCGTCGGTTTCCGCGTTGATTTCGACGATGCGCGCCGGCGCGGTCTTGCCGTTGACGCGCACCATGCGCGTTACCTCTTCGGCCGCCTGGTTGCGTATCCGGACGCTGACCCTTGTGTCCTGATCGGGCGCGCGGTCGCTCGTGATCACAGCGCCGCTGTCCGCCGCATCGCCGGAAAACCTGCCGGTCGCGAGCCACAGCCCGATCAGCAGGGCGATGCCTGCCGATGTCAACCAGGAGTTGTAAAAAAAAAAAAATTCCTTGTCCATCATCCGTGCCTGTAAGAGATCGCCAACCCTCGATCAGCCGACAGCCGATTTTCTCGCGCTGTCGCTACGTTTCTTCAACATGTCGCGGTTTTCTTCGATATAGCTGCGAATGGCCTCGGCAACGTGCTTGCCGAAGCCCGCGACGAAGCGCGGACCTTCGTTCGCGCCGCTGCAGCCGCACTCCATGAACCAGTCGATGGCCTGAACCGTCTTTTCGATCTCGGCCAGGCGATTCTCCAGCACGGTATCGATCTGCTCGTCGGAGAGGAGGTCCGCGAACCACATCGTTGCGAGGAACTCGGAGCGGATCTTGTGCGACGGGTTTTCGTCGGCAAGGCCGCGCAAAAGCTCCTCACGCCCTGACGGAGTCAGCTGGTAGACCTTGCGATCCGGCTTGCCGTCCTGCGGCATCAGCTCGTATTCGACGTGGCCGTTGCGGGCCAGGGTCGCGAGCGCCGGATAAATCGACCCGTAGCCGGCCTGGAAAAAGTGGCCGAAAGACGATTCGAAGCGCTTTTTCAGGTCGTACCCGGACGCCGGCCCGTCGGTCAGCATGCCCAGGCACACGGTTTTCACATCCATTTTCGAAGACCCGCCGGCGCCGCCGGCATATATCGGGGCGATGCATAGTATCAGATTGATATATAAACGCCAGAGGCAGACGGTAATTATTTGTATCCGATCGGAATAAGCCGGTTTCCCGGCGGCTTGCTTCAGGCGGGCTTTCGCGCGGAGACGACAAGCAGGCCGTCGACCTCGACCGGCTCGGCCGCGACGAGGCCGTTCGACGCCAGTCGGGCGTTCAGCACGGCGCAGTCGAGGCGCAGCTTGCGGTAGTCGCTGACCTGCATGCGCCAGTGCCCGTCAACGTTCCGGTACAGGATGTCGGACACGTGGACGTCGTCGTCCCCGTACTCTAGGAAGCAGGTGAAGATCCGCTCGTCGCTGGCGCGGACCGGCACGAAGCGGTCGCCGCCCTCCGGTACGAACGACACGTAGTCGCGAATGGAGTAGACGAAGCGGCCGCCGGGGGCGAGCGCTGCGCTGACCTCGTCGAGCAGCGCCGTCACCGCGTCGTGTGACGGCAGGTGCACCAGCGTATCACCCATGCAGACAATCAGCGCTGCCGGCCCGTCGATCTGGCGGCGAAACCGAAGCAGATCGTCACGCACGTTCGTCACCGGCAGAGCGCCGCCATGCGCCTGCAGTTCCGCGAGCAGTTCGGCGCACAAGTCC
>CALKYK010000500.1 GCA_938003715.1 uncultured Gammaproteobacteria bacterium | reverse complement strand
GGCCGCGTGCGGCGAGGGTGCCGATCACCGCGAAGCTGGTGGCGAAAATGATTGGCGTTTCCGGCGTGGATCGCGTGCTCACGGTCGATCTGCACGCCGACCAGATCCAGGGCTTTTTCGACATCGCCGTGGACAACGTCTACGCCTCGCCGATCCTGCTCGGCGACGTCTGGAAACAGAAGTACGAAGCCATGGTGGTCGTGTCGCCCGACGTACGCGGCGTGGTTCGTGACCGTGCCCTCGCAAAACGGCTGGACGACGCCGACCTGGTCATCATCGACAAGCGTCGCTCGAAAGCCAACCAGTCCGAGGTGATGAACATCATCGGCGAGGTGAAGAACAAAAACTGCATTCTCATCGACGACATGGTCGATACCGCCGGCACGCTTTGTCATGCAGCAAGTGCGCTGAAGTCCAAAGGCGCCGCAACGGTCGCCGCGTACATCACGCACCCGGTGCTTTCCGGACCGGCGGTCACGCGCATCACCGAATCGGAACTGGACGAGCTGGTCGTGACCGACACGATTCCGCTGCAGCCTGCGGCGAAAGAGTGCGAGAAGATACGCCAGCTGTCCACCGCCGAGCTGCTCGCCGAAACGATGCGCGGGATTTCGGACGAGGAATCTGTCAGCTCGCGGTACTTCGATTAAAAAAAACGCCGGGCAGGGCCCGGCGCCTGTTCTCTCTGTGCATCCCCGTGCTAGCCGCCGATCGGCGAGACGTGCGTGTGAGCGATACCCCAGCGCCCGTTTTCCTTGACGAGCACCAGCGAAACCCACTGCGGCGTGGCGTTGATCGGTGCCGCATTCGGCGGAATGATCGTCATCAGTCGCGTAAAGCTCGCAACCGCGGCATTGCCGTAGACGCGCACCTCGGGCGACTCGACTCGCACCATCCACCTGGCCGGACCGCCATTTGCGCGGTTGTTCGCCTCGCGCGTCGCCATCTGCCAGGCCATGTTCGACTTGTTGTCGGTCTGGCGTACGTCGCCTGCAATCATCACCCGGTCGTCGCGAATGATCCGCGTTTGTGCCGACAGGTCGCCTTCCGTGGCTGCGTACTGGTTGACCAGAGCCATGACGTCGTCGACGTCGTCTGCGAGTGCTGACGAAGCTAGAGTGCAGAGTCCGATTGCGGTCAAGCTTGCCAGCAGTTTTTTCGCCTTGCTCATTCTTCTTCTCCTTGATTCGAGAGTTTTCGAGAGCACCGACAATTGCAACCGCCGGTATGGCAAGCCTAGTAGAAGAAAGCGGAGCTGGCGGTGCAACCGCAGCAAATCAGGGGTCGGTGGATCCGATAACCTCGAAGATCGACGCCAGTGCCGGGTCGCGGCCGTTGGCGTATTCATCAAATGTCAGGGTCGCTGGAATGTCCGGCGCGATCCACGGCCGGTTGTCCCACGGCTGCGAGTCCTGCCAGTACAGGTTCGAGATCGATACGATCGTGCCGCTGTAGGGCAGTAACACCTGCGTTTCCTCGCCGACAAAGTTCGGGCTCGACGACGACGGTTCGCCGACGAATATCGCGTCAGTATTCGCTTCGATGCGGTTGCTGCAATTTTGCGCTGCGGAAAACGTCTCGTGCCGTGTGATCACGAATATCCGGTTCTGCTCATCGGCGAATCGAAATCGCAGGAGCGCCTGCAACAATCCCTCGCACAGGAAGTTGTTGCCGCCGTTGTTGAGCCTGAAATCGACGATTACGTTGTGCGTCGACGATTCCAGCGCGGCGGAGATCGCATTTTCCGCAAACTCCGCCAGCGTCTCGCGCCCTTCGGCGTTGCGAATGTTGTTGACCTGCAGATACAGGGCATTGCGCTCCGGCATCGATACGGTGCGATAGACCGTGTCGACTTCCTCGAGGAACAGCGGCACTTCCTGCTGGCCGGGCATCGGCCGCAGTTTGCGCGGGAACTGGTAGTCGCCACCCGTCAGCCGTTTCCGCTCGCGACGGCCGCCCGGAAACTCGACCGTGAGTTCGACGCCGCCAGCCGCTGCCGTGCCCAGTTCGCGGTGCAGGCCGAGTCCGCGAAAGCCGAAATGGACGCCGAGGAATTTCCAGCTCTCGGCGTTGTCGCCGTGCAGGTAGCGGCGAGCCGCCTCAACGAACTCGGTTGTCGACACGTCGCCGAACGCGAGAACCTTGCTGCCGATGAGGGAAGCGCCGGCGTCGGTGCCGTTGATGACGTAGACGTCTTCACCGAACGCGTGAAATACGAGCGGCAGGCTGCCGGCGTTTTCAAGCGTCGGGGGATGCGCCGCTTTTTCATGAATGAAGCCGACCCAGACGTAGCTGTGCCCGTCACCCAGCATCGCAACGAGCCGCTGCAGTCCCAGCGTCACCTGCAGGTCGTCGAGGTCCGGAACGTCCCGCTTCAGCCGTTCCACGGCGTCGAGGAAAGACGCGGAATATGCAGGACGGCCGGGGCCGCGGTGCATGCGCTGCGCTTCGTAGACCAGCGCGTCGATGTCGCGTACCCAGCGTTCCTCGCGGTCGTCCACGACGTCGGTCGCAAGGCCAGCCAGGGCAAGGAACTCGTCGTCTTCACGCAGCGCCGCAAAAGCATCCTGATCGGGCAGTTCGAAGCGGCGGTCCAGGCCCAGCGCGACCGACTTCTGCAGCCAGTCGATAGCCGCGTCGCGGTTGCCGGTGCGCGCATGAGCCTCCGCGATGCGTCGCGCCGTCACGGCCTCGAATGCCGAGCCGAGCCGCATCGATTCCTCGAACGCCGCCGCCGATTCCGGCCACAGCCCGAGACGAGCGGCGAGGTTGCCCTGCTGCCACCACTGGAACGAGTCGGCCGGATTCTGCGCGTTCAGCGACCGGACGAGTTCATACGCCTCCCGGCTATCGCCGGATTCCAGCAGCACTTCGAGTCGCTGCCGGTCATGAAAATACTCTGCGCCGAAATCGTCGGCGCCGGTGTGCAGCGGAAGCAAAGCGGCCAACATCACGCTCAGCGCGGGTCGAAAGTTCGACTGTCGTTTTTCAGTCATCGGATCTCCGAAGTTGCTTTTGCTATCGACCTCGGCCAGTCAGCCCGGTCGATACGGAAACGGCACGCCAATCCCTTTATAGTCCCGACCGGACCTGTCCGTTACGGTTCCCGCTGCAGTTACCGTTGCCCGGCCGGACCAGTTCGGCTACCATGCGCGCCCCGATGCCGGTTGGTCGCGACCGGGATCATGTGTGGATGCCCCAAGAGGGCATGTAAATCAATCAGTTATCGGAGACTTCCATGAGCCAGGATTTCGACCTGGTTGCGGAATTCCGGGATGACCAGGGGAAAGGTGCGAGCCGCCGCCTGCGTCGCGAAGGAAAGGTACCCGCAATCCTCTATGGCGGCGGCAAATCGCCGCGCGCCCTCACGTTCGAACACAATCGTGTGCTCCAGGAGCTGGAGCAGGAGTCGTTCTATTCCAGCGTCCTCAACATCAAGGTCGGCGACCAGAGCCAGGCCGTGATCGTCAAGGACATCCAGCGGCATCCGGCCCGGCGCCAGATCCTGCATATGGATTTCCAGCGCATCCTCGAGGACGAGGAAATCACGATGAACGTGCCGATCCACTACCTGAATGCCGAAAAGGCAATCGGCGTGAAGCAGGGTGGCGGTTCTGTATCGCGCCTCATCAACGAGGTCGAGGTGACCTGCCTGCCGAAGGACCTGCCGGAGTATCTCGAGGTCGACATCGAAAACCTCGAACTGAACCAGATGCTGCACATGTCCGACATCAAGCTGCCGCCCGGGGTCGAGATCCCGGACCTGGCGCAGGGGCCGGAGCACGACCAGCCGATCGTCTCGATCGCGATCATCAAGGAACAGCCGATCGAGGAAGAGGAAGAAGGCGAAGTGCTGGAAGCAGCGGCAGAGGGCGAGGCGCCGGCGGAAGATGCAGAGGCACCGGCCGGCGAGGACGAGGGCGAGGCCAAGGACAAGGACGACTAGTTCGCCGCATCGCGGGCGCCGGTTGGATGACACTGCGGTCGGAATTCTCCGGCCGTCGCGTCGGGCTTGCCTCTGCCGTGTTTTCATTCGTACGCCGTCCGTCGTGTCGAGGTTATGCCGTTCGTCACTGCGAGGAACGCAGTGACGAAGCAGGTTGAAGCAATCGATACCTTGCAGTGGATCCCGTCGCTGCGATCGAGATGACGCAAAAAAGACGTCATTGCGAGGCGCGAAGCGACGAAGCAATCCACGCATCGCGATGACAAACTGAATCCTGAACCATGAGCTCGCATCTCTCGATCATCGTCGGTCTCGGCAACCCGGAGGACCGCTACGCGCGAACGCTGCACAATGCGGGGTTCTGGTTCGTCGATGAACTGGCGCGCCGCGCCAGCGCCTCGTTCAAGTACGAAAAGCGCTTCGACGCGGAGATGTCGAAGGTCGCAATTTCCGGCCAGGATGTCTGGCTTGCCAAACCGCAAAGCTTCATGAACCTGAGCGGCAGGCCGGTGCGCGCGCTACTCGATTACTACAATATTCGCGCCGGCGAACTCCTGGTCGCGCACGACGAAATCGACCTGCCGCCGGGTACGGTACGCCTGAAAATGAGCGGCGGCCACGGCGGGCACAACGGGCTGCGTGACGTCATCCAGCACTGCGGGCGCGACTTCATGCGCTTGCGGCTGGGCGTTGGGCATCCCGGTCACAAGGACGCGGTCACGTCGTACGTTCTGAAAAAGGCTTCGAGCGACGTCGCCGCAATGATTGAAAGGAACATCGACGACGCGGCGGACGTAATGCCAGTCCTCGTCGACGAGGGCCTGAACGCGGCCATGAAGGCGTTGCACACGGAAGCGTAGCGATCATGGCAATCAAGTGCGGCATCGTCGGCCTGCCCAACGTCGGCAAATCCACCCTGTTCAATGCCCTGACGGCGGCAGAAATCGCGGCCGAGAACTACCCGTTCTGCACGATCGAGCCGAATGTCGGTGTCGTGCCGGTGCCGGATCCGCGGCTGCAGGTGCTCGCCGGCATCGTCGAACCGCAGAAAGTCCTGCCGACGACGATGGAGTTCGTCGACATTGCGGGACTCGTCGAGGGCGCATCGAAAGGCGAGGGTCTCGGCAACCAGTTTCTCGCCAATATCCGTGAAACGAACGCAATCGCGCATGTCGTGCGCTGCTTCGAGAACGACGACGTGACGCACGTTTCCGGCACCATCGACCCGGTCAGCGACATCGAGACGATCAACACCGAACTCGCGCTCGCCGACCTGGAATCCGTCGAAAAACAGCTGGATAAAGCCGAGCGCAACGCCAAGACAAACGAGAAGGAAGCGCTCGTTTTTCGCGACCTGCTGAAGCGGGTCCGGGCGCATCTCGACCAGGGACTGCCGGTGCGCGCACTCGCGCTGGATTCGAACGACCGAAAGCGGCTCCGCGAGCTGCACCTGCTGACGGCCAAACCCGTGATGTACATCGCCAACGTCGACGAAGGCGGCTTCGAAAATAATCCGCTGCTCGACGCGGTGCGGGCGTACGCGGAGAGCGAGGGCGCCGAGGTGGTGCCGATCTGTGCCGCGATCGAAGCCGAGATCGCGCAGCTCGACGATGCGGACAAGGCGGACTTTCTCGCCGACCTGGGCCTCGACGAACCGGGCCTGAACCGCGTGATCCGCTGCGGCTACCGCCTGCTGGGGCTGCAGACCTTCTTCACGGCCGGGCCAAAAGAAGTGCGCGCCTGGACGACGCGCATCGGCGCGACCGCGCCGCAGGCGGCCGGCGAGATTCACACCGATTTCGAACGTGGCTTCATCCGCGCCGAGGTGATCGCCTATGACGACTACGTCAGCGGCAACGGCGAACAGGGCGCGAAGGAGGCGGGCCGGTTGCG
>CALKYK010000499.1 GCA_938003715.1 uncultured Gammaproteobacteria bacterium | reverse complement strand
CGAGCGCAGCTCCCCATGATCATTTTGTCGGCCCCGCGGGCCGTAGCTTGAGTCTCCGCCGCCCGGCAGGCGGGCGGTTCAGGACCGCCCGATGGTCTGCTTATGTTCAATTCGTGCGGGACGGCGGGCCTGCACCGCCACCGTCGTGGGGTGACGTGCTTTCAGTGTCCGCCGCGCGGCGGGAACAGGCATTCCCTGACCGCAGCGTCCGGCACCGCGTCCAGCGCCAACGGCTGGCGGAAATGGCGCTTGATGCCGCGCGCGAGCTTGCCGATCTGCTCGCCGTCGACGATGCGGTGATCGAAGGTGCCGGTCAGCGGCAGCATCGTCCGTATGCGCACTTCTCCGTTCTTGACCACCGGCTTGTCCTCGACGCGGCCGAGGACGATCACCGCGGGCACCTTGGCCGCCGGCATCAGCGACGTCATTCCGGTTTTGAGGCCGTGACTGCCGATATCGGAAATCACCAGCGACCCGAAACTGTGCGCCGACAGCCCCAGTGCGCCGATTTCGAGTCCCATGTCGACGGTGATCCACTTCAGCAGTCGAAACGCCGGTCGGCGCAGCGGCCACGGTATCCGGTTCAGCAGATACTTGTTGCGTGCCGCCTGCTCCTCCTCGCCGCGCCGGGCGCGTCGCGCCTTGTCGCGAATCTCGGCGGCTATCGACGTGACGGTGCGCGCATGGGCGTCATGGATCAGCGCCGAGGTGACGCCTTCCCGGCCGAGAGCGACCGGCACCATGACGTCGAAGTGCGGGCGACCGACGATACGCCCGCGGCGAATGAAGCAGTTCATCTCCGGCACGTCGAAGGCCACGGCGCGCGCAATTGCCGCGGTCGCGAGGTGAACCATCGTGATCTTCACGCCCTGCTTCCGCTTTTCGACCATGAATTGCTTCGCATCGGTTACGTCGATGTCGAGCGTGCCGTACACGCGCGAGTCCGTGGGCGTCGTGTATATCGCGGCCGCGGTGACTCGCCACGGGGTGTTAAACTGCTCCGTCATTTTTTTGCCGTCTGCGGTGCCGTGTCGAAGGATTGTATCGAGGAACGACCGGCAACATTGACCGGGAGCAACGAACATGAGCGATGACGACCGAACGCTGATCAATCGGCGCAGGCTGCTGCACGCCGCGGTGCTGGGTGCCAGCGCCACGGCCCTGGGTAGCTGCGCCAGGGAGGACGGGGCCGGCGACCCGTGGGCGGGATTCGATGCCCGCATCACCGAGCGTACGCTGGCCGAAGCGGAAAAGCTGTTCGGCATCGAGTTTACGCAGGCCGAACGCCGCCAGATTCTCGGCGGGCCAATCGAGACCGACGAGGAAGGCTACTTCGCCGAGCAGGTCGAAACACTGGCGTCGAGACGCAGTTACGAGATCCCGAACAGCGTCGCACCGGCGACGCATTTCGACCCGCGCCTGCACGGCATGGATTACGGCACGCAGCCGAACGCGCTGACGCTGTACCCGGAAGAAATCGCGCCACTGCCCGGCGACCCGGAGGCAATCGCCTTCGCGTCGGTCAAGGAACAGGCGCGCTGGATGACGACCGGCCAGATCACGAGCCGCGAGCTTACCGACATTTACCTCGAGCGCATCGCCCGATTCGGCGATCAACTCGAATGTTTCGTCACAGTCACCCCGGACATCGCCCGCCAGCAGGCCGACCAGGCCGACCGGGAGCGCGCGACCGGGCAGGTGCGCGGGCCGCTGCACGGCATTCCCTACGGCGTGAAGGACCTGCTCGACACCGCCGACATTCGCACCACCTGGGGCGCGGAGCCGTACAGGGATCGCGTGCCGACCAGCGACGGCGCCGTGGTGCAAAAACTGCAGCAGGCCGGCGCCGTCATGCTCGGCAAAACGACGCTCGGCGCGCTGGCCTGGGGCGACGTCTGGTTCGGCGGCGAAACGCGCAATCCGTGGAGCCCGAAGGAAGGCTCGTCAGGTTCCTCCGCCGGCTCGGGTTCCGCAACCGCCGCGGGCCTGTGCTCGTTCGCGATCGGCACCGAAACGCTTGGCTCGATCGTCTCGCCGAGTGACCGCAACGGACTGTCCGGGCTGCGCCCGACGTTCGGCCGTGTTTCGCGTGTCGGCGCGATGGCGCTTTGCTGGTCGCTCGACAAGATCGGTCCGATGTGCCGCTTCGTCGAGGACAATGCGATCGTGCTGAGCGTCCTGAACGGATACGAC
>CALKYK010000498.1 GCA_938003715.1 uncultured Gammaproteobacteria bacterium | reverse complement strand
CGTGGCAACGTGCGTGCCGTGCCCGAAGACGTCCCGCGCGGAGAAGATTTCGCCGTCGTCGAAGCGCCCGGTTTCCCTCGCGCCTTCGAGGAAAGTGCGGGCGCCGATCATCTTGCCGTTGCAGTCGGTATCCGCAAACCGCGGGCCGGTTTCGCAGGTTCCGTTCCAGTTCTCGGGCGGCTCGAACGTGATCACGTCCGGTCGCGTGTCGAAACGTCGACACAGCCACAGGCCGAGAAACGTCGATTCCGCCCAGCGGCTCCTGCACGCGCGCGGCCGGTCGGCGTCGCGCCGGTCACGAAGAGCCGGATGTGCGGGGGCGATACCCGAATCGATCACGCCGATGATAATGCCTTCGCCGCTCAGTCCCGGCGCGCCGCGCAGGCCGACGTTCGGTTCGAACAGGCCCAGGAAATCGGCGCTGAAGTTCGTCGTCAGGGGACGAACCTCGTCTTCCCATACCCGCAGCACCGCCGGCATGTGCTCGATCTTGTTCGCCTGCATCGGCGACATGCGTGCGGCGAAGCCGTTCAGTGCATAGCGGTAGCTGTAGATCGGCTGGATGCCCTGGCCGGCTTCCGCAATCACTGCGGCCTGTTCGGATTCGAGTTTCTGCACGTGCGACTGGACGAGACCGGATTGTTTGTCGAACTTCACCGGCGAGAGGAGCGATCCGGGAGACGGCTTCGTGGCGGCGCGCGGTGCCGACGTTGCGTGCAGTTCCGCAGCGGACGGTGTGCGCAGCTGCACGATGTAGACGCGCGACTCGCCGGCCGCGTCTTCGCTGCCTGCAAGCCGGATGTTCACGGGCGGCCCGCCCTGCTTCAGCGGCGATTCGTAATCCGCCGCGCCGCTCGATGCGGCGAGCAACATGAACAGCAATGTGAACCGGAACTTCTGCAACGTCGTCTCGGAGTTTTCAGGCGGGCCGGATTGGTGATCGCTCGGACTGCCGATCATGCCTGCTGATCCCGGCGCTGTCGAATCCGGGCAAGAATGAGGGCGCAAGCCCTTGGTTAGGTTCGGGATTTCGCGGCCGCGAGGATTTCTCAGTCGGCGCCCAGCCAGTCGCGCGGGCGGAGGTAGTTGTCGTACAGGTCGGCCTCGGGCGACCCGGGCTCGGGCCGCCAGTTGTACGCCCAGCGCACCCGTGGCGGCAACGACATCAGGATCGATTCGGTGCGGCCGCCGGACTGCAGGCCGAACAGCGTGCCGCGATCGTAGATCAGGTTGAACTCGACGTAACGGCCACGGCGATACAGCTGAAACTCGCGCTGCCGGGTGCCGAACTTGTGCTGCTTGCGTTTCGCCACGATCGGCAGGTAGGCGGGCAGGAAGGCATCCGCGACGCGCTGTGTGAATTCGAAAGACTTCGCAAAACCAAACTCGTTCAGGTCGTCGAAGAAAAGGCCGCCGACGCCGCGCGTCTCGTTCCGGTGTTTGAGATAGAAGTATTCATCGCACCACGCCTTGTAACGGGCGTACACGTCCTCGCCGAAAGCATCGCAGGCGTCCTTCGCCGTCGAATGCCAGTGCACGACGTCGTCGAGAAACGGGTAGAAAGGCGTCAGGTCGAAGCCACCGCCGAACCACCACACCGGCTCTTCGTCGTCGCTGTCGGTCGAAAAAAAGCGGAAATTCGCGTGCGTCGTCGGCACGTAGGGGTTTTGCGGATGCAGGACCAGCGACACGCCCATGGCCTGGAAGCTCTTGCCGGCAAGTTCCGGACGGCTCCTGGTCGCCGATGGCGGCATCGCGTCGCCGAACACGTGCGAAAAGCCCACGCCTGCCTGTTCGAATACCTTGCCGTCGGACAGGACCCGGCTCGTCCCGCCGCCGCCGCCTTCCCGCTCCCAGCGGTCCTCGCTGAAGCGCGCCTTGCCGTCGACGTCTTCCAGTGACGCGCAGATCCTGAGCTGCAGCGCGCGCAGGAAGCCCTCGACCCGGCCTGTGTCGATGTCACTCATGCCGGTCGCAGTACCTTGCCGCTCACGAGATCGCGAATCTCCGATGCGCTGCCGGCCGGGCCGCAGCGCCCGGGCACGATGCAGTCTACCAGCCGCGAAAACTGCCGCCGCAATATATATGGGTTGCGCGCGGGCGGGTGTCCCGAGACGTTGGCGCTGGTCGATACGAGCGGCGAGCCGGCTGCCTCGCACAGCGCTTTCGCCACCGGATGCGAGGTCAGGCGCACTGCGACGCCGGCGTGCTCGCCGCGTATCCACCACGGCACTGCGTCCGTCGCCGGCAGTATCCAGGTGACCGGTTTGTCGATGCTCGACGAGAGGTCGGGCGGATTCGGCGGCAGTTCGATCCAGTCATCGACCTGCGCGAGCGCCGCGGCGATGACGACCAGGCCCTTGTCGGGATCGCGGCCCTTGCTCTCGAGGATGCGGGTCACCGCGGCGTAGTCGTCCGGCAGGCAGCCCAGGCCATAAACGCCCTCTGTCGGATAAGCGATGACGCCGCCGTCGTCCAGAACCCTGGCGGCCCGGCGTATGTGCAGCGGCACGGTCACGGCGACGGTTCAGGCTTCGCTTGGCTCGGCCGGTTTCTTGCCGGCTTTTTTCGCCTTTTTCTTTTTCCTGGCCGACTTCTTTTTCGCCGGCTTTTTCGCAGCGGCTTTTTTCGCGGCTTTTTTCGTCGCCTTTTTCTTGCCGCGCCTGCCCCGCGCCGGCGCGGCGGCAAGCAGTTCGCGACATTCATCGAGCGTCAGAGATTTCGGGTCGCGATCCTTCGGCACTCGGGCGTTCTTCGACTTGTCAGTCACGTACGGCCCGTAGCGACCATTCAGAACCTGGATACCTTCGTCCTCGAAGTCCTGGATGATGCGTTCAGCATCCGCTTTCTTCTTCGCCTCGATCAGCTCGAGCGCGCGCGGAAGCTCGATCGTGTACGGATCGTCGTCGCCGCGAATAGACACGTACTTGTCCCCGTAGCGCACGTACGGACCGAAACGACCGATGCTCGCCGACACCGACTTGCCGTCGGGCGTCTTGCCGAGCTTTCGCGGCAACTTGAACAGCTCGAGCGCGTCCTCGAGCTCGATCTCGTTCATCTTCTGCCCGGGGCGCAGGCCCGCGAACTTCGGTTTCTCCTCGTCGTCCTTGGTACCGATCTGCACGAAGGGGCCGTAGCGACCCATGCGCACCGTGACCGGCTTGCCACTTTTCGGATCGGTACCGAGTTCACGCGCCTGGGCGACCTGCTCGCGGGTCACGCTCTGCTCTTTCTCCTCGACGAGGTCCGAAAACGGTTTCCAGAATCCCTCGAGCAGCGGAACGAGATCCTGGTCGCCGAGCGATATGGCGTCGAGATCGTCTTCGAGTCTGGCGGTGAAATCGTAATCGACATACTGTGTGAAGTGCTCGGTCAGGAAACCGTTGACGATGCGGCCGATGTCGGTCGGAATGAAGCGCTTGCCGTCCATCTCGACGTATTCACGGTTCTTCAGCGTCGCGATGATGCTGGCGTAGGTCGACGGGCGGCCGATGCCGTATTCCTCGAGCGCCTTGACGAGGCTCGCCTCGGAGTAGCGCGGCGGCGGCTCGGTGAAGTGCTGCTCCGGGCGCAGCTTGTCCAGGCTGATGACGTCGCCGACCGCGATCTCCGGCAGCAGGCGATCGCCGTCGTCGTCCTGGGTATCGTCACGGCCTTCCTGGTAGACGGTCATGAAGCCCGGCTCGACCAGTACCGAGCCGTTGGCGCGGAAACGGTGCTGGTCGTCCGCGGCCTCGGGCGTGGTCTCGCCCGGTGCGAACTCGAGCGCGACCGTGTCGAAGACGGCCGGTGTCATCTGGCAGGCCATCGTGCGCTGCCAGATCAGCGTGTAGAGGCGCAGCTGGTCCTTGTCCAGCTTGCCTTTCAGCGATTCCGGCGTGCGCGCGACGGAGGTCGGACGTATCGCCTCGTGGGCTTCCTGCGCATTCTTGGCCTTGGTCTTGAACGCGCGCGGGTCGCCGGGCACGTTCTCCGCCCCGTAGCGGTCGCGGATGACCTCGCGAATTTCCGCCACCGCGGATTCGGCCAGCGTCACCGAGTCGGTGCGCATGTAGCTGATCAGACCGACGTTGCCCTCGTCGGGCAATTCGATGCCTTCGTACAGGCGCTGCGCGACGCGCATCGTCCACTGCGTGTTGAAACCGAGCTTGCGCGACGCTTCCTGCTGCAGGGTCGAGGTCGTGAACGGTGCCGCAGGATTGCGCCGGCGCTGTTTCTTGTCGACCTTGACGGTCGTCAGGCGGCCGTCGGCGGCCTCGAGTATCGTGCGTTCGACCTCGCGCGCCGCGTCCTCGTTACCGAAACTGAACTGTTCGACCTTTTCGCTGCGATAGCGAACCAGGCGCGAGACGAATGGCTGCTCGTCCTTGCTGACGTCGGCTTCGATCGTCCAGTACTCGCGCGGCTTGAACGCCTCGATTTCCAGTTCGCGCTCGACAATCATGCGTAGCGCCGGGCTTTGCACGCGGCCCGCCGACAGGCCCCGCTGTACTTTCTTCCACAACAGCGGCGACAGGTTGAAGCCGACCAGGTAGTCGAGCGCACGCCGTGCCTGTTGTGCGCTCACCAGCTCGCTGGAAATGTCGCGTGGGCTCTCGATTGCCTCGCGAATCGCTTCGCGCGTGATCTCGTGGAAAACGACGCGATACACGGGCTTGTCATCCAGCGCGTCGCGTTCCTTCAGCAATTCGGTCAGGTGCCAGGAGATCGCCTCGCCCTCGCGATCCGGGTCGGTTGCGAGATACAGCGCCTCGGCCTTCTTCAGCGCCTTGATGATCGATTTGACATGCTTTTCGTTTCTTTCGATGACCTGGTACTTCATCGAAAAACCCTGCGCGGGATCGACCGCACCTTCCTTGGGCACGAGGTCGCGGACGTGACCGTAGGAGGCCATGACGTCGAAGTCCTTGCCGAGGTACTTGCCAATCGTTTTTGCTTTGGCAGGAGACTCGACGATGACGAGATTCTTGGACATTCCGCCTTTCGGATCCTCGAATTTTTAGGGGTAGGGGGCGCCTGAACGTAAAAACCGCGGGCAATGCCGCGGTTCAATTACAGGGTTAGGAACGACGTGTCAAGATAGAGCAAATCGCGAAACGCGCAAAATATGCGCTCCGTCACGAAACGATTCCCGCTGCAGATCAGTGCAGTGCGCTGTCTCCTTCGTCGAAAACGAGGTCTTCCATGCGCGCGTAGGCGAGTTCCTGGCCGGGCTGGCTGAAGAGCACCATCAGCACCACCCACTTGATCTGCTCGACGTCGATGTCGGGGCTGTCGAGCGCCAGCAAACGGTCGATCAGGATCTCGCGTTGGGTCGGCGTCAGGATGCCGATCTGTTCCAGGTAGGTAATGAAACCGCGGCAGCCCGAATCGAGGCGTTCGGTTTCGAAATCGTTGTAGATGCGCGTGCCGTGCGCGGTTTGCGGGTGGTAGTTGAAGGCGTCGTGGTTGTCTGTCAGGCCGTCGAGCCAGTCCAGCGCGCGATCGATTTCGGCGTCGCCGAATCCGGCGCGGGAGAGCTCGTCCCGCAGTTCATTCTGGTCCGGTTCGGGTTCCTCGTCCGCGTCGATGTAGGTCTCGAACAGGTACATCAGCACGTCGAGAACGTTTTCCTTCATGCCTGGAGCGTCTCCTCGCTGGCCCAGATCCTGTTATGCGTCAAGTCTTGAGTAACGGCCGCCCGGCTGGGCCTCGATTTTCCCCTCAAGCTCCAGGATCAGAAGCATGGAGGAAACCTGGTCGATCGTCAATCCGGAGCGGGACGCGAGTTCGTCGGCCGTTACCGGATCGAAAGCGAGCTTTTCGAGCAATGCTGCATAATCCTCATCGACTGCAGTTGCACGATGCGCATCGCTTTCCCGCTCGTCCGGTGCGGCAACGATATGTTGAACGAGCGGCCCGAGCTCGCTGACGATGTCGTCGGCACTTTCGACGAGTTTCGCACCCTGGCGAATCAGCGCATGGCATCCTCGCGCCATCGGATTATGTATCGAACCGGGAATCGCGAATATTTCCCGACCCTGCTCGCCGGCCAGTCGCGCCGTTATCAGCGAACCGCTGCGGCGCGCCGCCTCGACCACGAGCACGCCAAGGCTCAATCCGCTGATCAGGCGATTGCGCTGCGGGAAGTACTCGCGTCGCGGTGCGGTACCGGGCGGAAACTCGGTGCAGATCGCACCCTGCGCGGCGATGCGCGCGGCAAGCTCGCGATTCTGCGGCGGATAGATGCTGTCGATGCCGTGGCCGAGAAACGCGATCGTACTGGCGCCGGCATCGAGCGCGCCCTCGTGTGCGGCGGCGTCGATGCCCTGCGCGAGACCGCTGACGATCGTGAACCCGGCGCGCCCGAGATGGCGCGCGAACTCATAGGCGTTCCGCCGCCCTCCCTCGGTCGGATTGCGACTGCCGACGATCGCGAGCGCCGGCATGTGCAGCGCGTCCGGATTGCCGGACACATATAAAAGAGTCGGCGGATCGGGGATGCGCCGCAAAAGCTCGGGAAAGTCCTCTGCGCCGCTTTCGATGAGTTGGGGGTCCGGACGGGGCTGCCGGTCGCGGACCTTGTCGACCTGCGCCATCCGCGGCAGCTCCGATCACGACTTCGCCAGCCGCCATTGTATCGTCATCGGCTCGCCGTCCGGCGCCTCGTTTGTGCCTGCGATTTCGACAAAGAATGCGGCAAAGAAAAGGCCGGTCCTCACGGACCGGCCTTCCCGGAGTTTGCTCCCGTGCCGTTGGCGTCAGGACGGGTTGCGCACGGCGTCCAGTACGTGAATGTCGCTCGTGGCTTCCATGACCAGCGCATAGCCGATCCGGTCGTAGACCTTGAAGACCATGATCGTGCCGGCTTCCTCGTCCGGCAGTGTGACGCGCTCGCCGCCGAACAGGCTTGAGATCGTACCGAGCGTACCGCCGGCATAGCGGTCGCGCACGGTTTCGCCGGCCTGGTACACGGTCAGCACGTCGCCCGGCGTGAGCAGGCCGCGCTCCACCAGCCAGCCGAAGG
>CALKYK010000497.1 GCA_938003715.1 uncultured Gammaproteobacteria bacterium | reverse complement strand
CGACATGGTGCTGCTCGACCGCGGCCTGTTCGAGATAGCGCCGGAGTCGATCCGCGACGCGCGAGTGCTGGCCACGATCGTCGGCGGCAGGGTCGTATACGCCAGAGATTGAACAAAAGATAAGAATGGTCTATCCGGCACTCGACACACCGGGCGTGTGGGATACTGGCCAGAATTCCCGTGTACGGACCAAAGCGAACGCCGATGTCGAGACAGGCCATTCCCGTAGCCTGGCTGCTTGCCGCCCTCGCAATGCCGGCCGGCTGCAGTCACTCGGCGATCGCGCCCGAGACAGCTGATCCGGCGCTGCCGTCCGCGTGGGCCCGTGGCGGAGACGTCGGCGCGCCGGTCGAGAACTGGCTCAAGGACTTCGGCAACCCCCAGCTAGAGCGCCTGGTCTCCGAAGCGCTGGCTGAGAACTACGCACTCAGGCAGGAGCGCGCGCGCCTCGCGCAGGCCGAACAGGCCGTCACCATCGCCAGGGCGGACCGTTTCCCGACAGCCGACGTGTCGCTGGACGCCAGCCGGCGCGGCTCTGACGACGGACTCGGCACGTCGGTGACGTCGGAGTCGTTCGATCTGTCGGCCGGCGCGCGCTGGGATGCGAACCTGTGGGGCCGCCTGAGCGATACGCAGCGCGCGGCGCAGCTGTCGCTGGCCGCACAGCGTGCGAGGCTCATGACGGTGGAGCGCGACCTCGCGGCGGTCATTGCCGGGTCGGTATTCGACGTCATGGAAGCGCAGCAGCTGCTGGCGGTGGCCCGGCGCCGTCTCGATATCGCGATCGAGAGCGCGGACATCGTGGCAAGCGGTTACCGCCAGGGGCTCAACGACGCGCTGGACCTCTACCTCGCGAGAAACCAGGTCGAGCAGCAGCAGGCGAGCGTCGCCCAGCAGGAACAGGCTTACCTCGAAGCGGTGGCGGATTTGCAGCTGTCGCTGGCCCGTTACCCGGACGGGGCGCTGGAAATCATCGGCGAGCTGCCCGTGCTGACCCAGCCGATCCCGGCCGGGCTGCCCTCCGACCTGCTGACGCGCCGCACCGACCTGCAGGAGGCGTGGCTCGGCCTGCTGGCCGCGGACGCCGAACTTGCCGTGGCGCACAAGGCGCGCTTCCCGAGTTTGACGCTCGTCGGCAGTGGCGGCATAACGTCGCTCGCGCTGTCGGACTTGTTGGACAGCGACGCGTCGGGCTGGTCGGTGTCGTCGAGCCTCGTGCAGCCGTTGTTCAATGCCGGCCGGTTGCGGGCACTGGAGGCGCAGGCGCTCGCCCGCCTCGAACTGGCCGAGCAGCAGTATCTCGACCTGCTGAACCGCGCGTTCGCGGAAGTCGAGAACGCCATCTCGCGCTCGCAGTCGCTCGAAGTGCGTTACCGCTCGTTCCTCGATGCCGAGCGAAATGCAAGGGCCGCGCTCGAGCTTGCGCTCGAACAATACCAGCGCGGGCTGGTCACATACACGACGGTGCTGGAATCGCAGCGCCAGGCATTCGATGCGGAAGCGACCGTCGTGCAGCTGACGAACCAGCTCCTGCAGAACCGCATCGGCCTGTATCTCGCCCTGGGCGGGTCATTCGAACAAGAGTGAAGAACCGATAATGAATCCGCGCAGCAAGATACTGGTACCGGTCGGCATTTTCGCCGTATTGCTCGCAGCGGCGGCGCTGGTCCGGATGAACCCGCCGCAGGCGCCGCAGCGGCCCGCGTTTTCCGGCCCGCAGATGATCGTCGAGACCGTCGACGTGCGTCCCGTCGACTACACGATCATGCTCGAAAGCTACGGCACCGTGCAGCCGCGAACGCAAAGCGTGCTGGTCGCGCAGGTCAGCGGACAGGTCGAGTCGGTGAGCCCCAAGTTCCGCGCGGGCGGCTTCTTCGAACTGGGCGACGTGCTGGCGACGATAGACGACCGCGACTACGTCGCCGACGTGCGTATCGCCGAGGCATCGCTGATGGACGCGCGGCAGGCGCTGGCCGAAGCGGAAGCGCGCACGGAGCAGGCGCGTGAGGACTGGGAGCGGCTCGGCAACAGCGCTGATGCCCCGGAACTGGTGCTGCGCATCCCGCAGCTGGAAGCGGCGAAGGCGAAAGTCACGTCGGCGCAGTCCGCGCTGCAGAAAGCCGAACTGGACCTCGAGCGAACCCGTGTGGTTGCACCGTTTGCCGGCCGCATACTCAGGAAGCTCGTCGACGTCGGCCAGGTCGTATCGCCGAACACGCAGCTCGCGCAAATCTATGCAACGGACTACGTCGAGATCCGCCTGCCGCTGCGCAACCGGGATTTGCCGTTCATCGAACTGCCGGAAGCGTATCGCTTTTCCGATAGCAGCGATCCGTCGGGCCTGCCCGTCGTTCGCATCCAGTCGGACCTCGGCACGCCGGAAACCTGGGACGCGATCCTGGTCCGCACCGAGGGCGCCATCGACGAAACGGCGCGGCAGATGCAGGTCAATGCCCAGATCCACGATCCAATCGGCCG
>CALKYK010000496.1 GCA_938003715.1 uncultured Gammaproteobacteria bacterium | reverse complement strand
ACCGACCAAACAGCAGATGACGAAGTCGCGTACGTCCTCGCCGCGCTCGATCGTGATCTTGCGGATCGCATTTGCCATGCTTTCGATGGCAACGGTGAGAAAGCCGTCGGCAACCGATTCCGCCCCGGCGCCGACTCGCTTTGCAAGAGCGTCGAACTCGCGCCGTACGATCTTTGCGTCGAGCGGCTGGTCACCGTCCGGGCCGAACACGTGTGGAAAGTGCGCGACCGGGATGCGGCCGAGCAGCACGTTTGCATCGGTCACCGCGAGTGGACCGCCGCGCCGGTAGCAGGCCGGTCCCGGGTTCGCGCCGGCGGAGTCAGGCCCGACCTGCAGGCGCCCGTCCCGGTAATGCAGCACGGAGCCGCCGCCCGCGGCGATCGTGTGGATGCGCATCATCGGCGCGCGCAGGCGCACGCCGGCCACCTCAGACTCGTTGCTGCGCTCGTACTCGCCGCTAAAGGCGGACACGTCGGTGGACGTGCCGCCCATGTCGAAACCGATCAGGCGCTCGTAGCCCTGCCGTGACGCGGTCTCGACCATGCCGACGACGCCGGCCGCCGGGCCGGAGAGGATGCTGTTCTTGCCACGAAAGTTCTCGGCAAGCACCAGGCCGCCGTTCGACTGCATGAACAGCAGCCGCTCGGGTGCGGCGATGCGGTCGAGCTCGTTCTTCAATGCCTCGATGTAGCGAACGATGACCGGCGTCAGGTACGCGTCGGCAAGGGTCGTTTCGCCGCGGCTGACGAACTTGATCAGTCGCTCGACGTCGTGCGAGGTCGATACCTGGTCGAATCCGATCGCTTTGGCAATTTCGCCGATGCGCGCTTCGTGTTCGGGATAGCGATAGCCGTGAACCAGGCAGATCGCTACCGCGCGCTGACCCGCGTCGTAGGCTTCTCGCAATGACTTTTCCGCCGCTGCCTCGTCGAGCGGCTGCAGGATGCTGCCGTCGGCCGCCAAACGCTCGTCGGCTTCGATAACGGTGGCGTACAGCGGCTCCGGCTTGACGATCTGGAGCGCGAAGATATCGGGGCGATTCTGGTAGCCGATCGCGAGCGCATCGGCGAAGCCTGTGGTCACGACCAGCGCGGTCGGCGTGCCGCGCCGTTCGAGCAGCGCATTGGTGGCAACGGTCGTGCCCATCTTGACCGCTTCAACCTGGTGCCTGCCCGGTGTGCGGTCGAGGAAACGGCGTATACCCTCGGCAGCCGCATCCGCATATTGCTCCGGGTTTTCCGACAGCAGTTTCAATGTTTCGGGCGGCGCACCGTCGCGCACCGCGACGACGTCGGTAAACGTTCCACCGCGGTCGATCCAGAACTGCCAGCGCGCGTCGCTCATGGCGGCACGGTAACGGAAAATCCGCGCCGCCTCACGCTTATCCCGGTTATCATGTCAGGCGCGCTGCAAATGCAAGAACAAAAGGGGGAGAGCATGCGCCATGCGGGCCGCTCCGGTGTCGCCGGGCTATTACTTGAGACATTCCCGATCACGCGCAGCCTGCTATCGCTACTCGCCTGCCTGCAGCCGTTGCAGGGACTGGCAGACGATCATGCGCCACGTGCGCGCGACCTCGGCATTCCGTTCGAGGGCACGCCCGGCGCACTCAACGCGATTACCGACGTACCGGGCGTCACGGTCGGGCACTCGACGATTGTCGAGGACTTCGCCGACGGCCGCGCGGCACGCACGGGTGTTACTGCAATCCTGCCGCGCGGCGAGGATTCGGTGTTCACACCGGTTTTCGCCGGCACCGCGGTCCTGAACGGCGCGGGTGAAATGACGGGAACGATCTGGGTCGAGGCGTCCGGGTTCCTCGAGGGGCCGGTCGTAATCACGAACACGAACAGCATCGGCACCGCGTTCGAGGCGACGATTGCGTGGCGCGTGGCCAAAGCCGAACCGGACGTCACGGGCTATACGTGGTCCGACCCTGTAATCGCCGAAACCTGGGACGGCTGGCTGAACGACATCACCGGTTTCCACGTGAAGCCGCACCACGTGCATGCCGCGATCGAATCGGCGCGTGGCGGCGCGGTCGAGGAAGGCAACGTCGGCGGTGGCACCGGCATGATCTGCTACGAATTCAAGTGCGGTATCGGAACTGCGTCGCGGGTCGTCGAGACCGTCGACGGTGCGTTCACGATCGGCGCGCTCGTGCAGGCGAACTACGGGGCGCGCGAACTGCTGCGTATCGCCGGCGTGCCGGTCGGGCAGGAGATGCCGCTCGACGCACAGGCAAGCGTGGCGAATTCGCCAGCCGACGAAATGGGCTCGATCATTGTCGTAGTGGCAACCGACGCGCCGCTCCTGCCCTACCAGCTGAAACGACTGGCAACGCGGGCGGGACTCGGCATTGGCCGCAACGGCGGCGTGGCGTCGAACGGCTCCGGCGACATCTTCATCGCTTTCTCCACCGGCAATGCCGGCGAATACCGGGCCGGATCGAACCTGTCCGTTCGCCTGCTCGGTAACGAGCATTTGACACCGGTCTTCCAGGCTGCAGTTGAGTCGACCGAGGAAGCGATCATCAATGCGCTCGTTGCAGCGCGGACAATGACCGGGAACGAGGGGCGCACGGTCGAGGCAATCGATCACGCGCGTTTGCGGGACGTCATGCGCCGCTACAACCGGCTCAAGTAACAGGCACGGAGCCATCCATGGACAGGGGCACCTCGGTACTCGTCACGCTCGTCGTCTACAACGCGATCCTGATCGGCGTGGGACTCTGGGCGCGCAGCCGCAACCGCGACGTCGCGGACTTCTATCTCGCCGGGCGGGGGCTGGGGCCCTGGGTTGCCGCGATCAGCGCGTCGGCCAGTTCGTCGTCGGCGTGGACCCTGCTCGGCGTCAGCGGCGCGGCATACGCCTGGGGCCTGCCCGCGCTGTGGCTGTTTCCCGCCACCGTCGGCGGTTTTCTGCTGAACTGGCTGTGGGTGGCGCCGCGGCTGAAGACACTGGCGCAGGGCGAGAGCGCCGTCACGCTGAGCGAGGTCGTCGCGCACAAGGGCCTCGGTGAGGCGCGCAGGAACATCCTGCGCATCGCGGCGCTGATCATCGTTTTCTGCTTCACGTTCTATATCGCGTCGCAGTTCGAGGCGGCTGGCAAGGCGTTCGAATCGGTATTCGGTCTTTCCAAGGAGTCGAGCATCCTGATCGGCGCAGGCATCGTGCTTGCGTACACGATGCTCGGCGGCTTCTGGGCGGTCAGCGTCACGGACTCGCTGCAGGGTCTCCTGATGGTCGTGGCCGGACTGCTGTTGCCGGTCGTCGCGCTGGCGGCCGTCGGCGGCTTCGGGCCGCTTGCCGACGGGCTCGCTGCAACGGGCAGCAGCGGTTCGCCGATCGCGACCGGGATCGGTACTGCCATCCTTTTCGTGCTGGGACTGCTCGGGATCGGCATCGGCTACCCCGGCCAACCGCACGTCGTGAATCGATTCATGGCGCTGAAGGACGACAGGGCGCTGCAACAGGGACGCATCATCGCGCTGTCGTGGGCGGTGCTCGTCTATGCCGGCATGCTGCTGCTGGGTTTGTCCGCGCGTGTTCTGTTCGCGGACCTCGGCGATTCCGAGCAGGTGCTGTTCCATGCCGCGACCGAGCTGCTGCCGGCAGTGATCGCTGGCGTCATGCTCGCCGCGGTGCTGTCGGCGATCATGTCGACGGCCGACAGCCAGCTGCTGGTTGCGGCATCGGCAATCTCCTACGACTGGAACCTGGCCGGCGGCCGGCCAGCCGAAGGACTCACCTCGACGCGTGTCACCGTTGTCGCGGTGCTGATACTCGCTACCGTGCTGGCGCTGGTCTGGCGCGCCGACATCTTCTCGCGCGTGCTGTTCGCCTGGTCGGCGGCCGGCTCTGCGTTCGGGCCGCTCCTGATCATGCGTCTCATCGGCCGCAACGTGTCGGCCGCCGCTACCCGCGCCGCGATGATCTCGGGCTTTGGCCTGACCGTGCTGATCTCGTTCGCGCCGGACGCGCCCGGTGACGCGGCGGAGCGGCTGCTGCCGTTTTTCGCCGCGTTCCTGATAGCACTTGCCGGAGCAAAATCGAACGCGGTGTCCCGACAGGGCTAGAGACGCGAGTTCCTCCCGGGAGAGTTCGCATCCCAATGCACGATTGCGTACGCGGACGCTTGATTCGCCGATTGAAGAGTGCGCCGTTCGATTGCTGACAAACGGCGCACCCGGTGCTTCACTCGATCAATTGACCTTGACGTATGCGAACATGCCGTCGACCAGGTGGGGCCGCACGTTGCAGATTACGAGATAAGTTCCTTTTTCGAAGAACGCGACGATCTCCGCACGGTTGAGGCTGTTGGACGGACTGATCGTGCCCGTTGTACCCAGCGGTCCGCCAGCAGGATTGATGCCCCGGTAGTAGATCTTGTCATTGAGGAAAGACAGTTCCGCCGGCAATGGCGCGGTCGGATCGGGTGGAATCACGAAAAACTGCAGGGTACGCGGATAGTCTCCGCCGCCGGCGTTCACGAGATCCTCGAGGGTGAATCCGGGAGTAAAAATAACAATGTCATGAAAACCGGCAACCGTAAAATCGACGACACCACCCGCCTTGACCCGTATGTTGTTCGGAATGACGACATGATTTACGGCATTTCCCGGTTGTGCCGTATTCAGCCCTCGTCCGAACACGGCTTCGGCGCTATGATTTTCATCGGCGATCGATGCAGAAGAAAAAGAAGACAACAAAGCAATAATCGTTGGGCCCAACACAAAAGACGACCTGGCCATATTACCCTCTCGATAAGACGTCTCCCTCCTGTGACCGATCGGCCTGTTCTCGGGAGATGTGATAACCACGCACGCCCGCAGTAATGCACTGTGCGCCGCGAGCGCGCACATATCGGTGAAGGGGGGTCGGAATAGCGGAAAACGCCGGTTCACAAGCAGCCGGTAGCGCGGCCACCCGATCAACGAACGATCTATTGTCGTGGCGAGCTGCTTCGAACATCAAGATCTATTTTGTTTTATGATTCAGTCAGTTGTGGGGTGGGCAGATCGGCTGAAGGTCAGACGAGGTCCTCGTCGAACTCCGGACGCCAGCGGCCGCCCGAGCCGTGATGGGTATCCACTGCCAGGCTGAACAGCAGGTTGCAGTCGGCACAGCGAAAGTAGTACAGGATGATGTCGGGCAGAGAGTCTCTGCTCAGGAGTTCGGCGAACGGCGGCATGGCCGGGTCCGGATCTTCGTCGACGCCGAATAGCGTTTGGACGATCGCCACTCGCTCCGCTTTGGTCGGGCTCTCGACCTCGGCGATCGTGCCGTCGGCAAGGTTTTGTGAAATGACCCGGTGAACCTGGCGAAGTTTGCGTGGTTTGCCGACCGGCACGTTCTGCCTGAGATCTTCGCAGCGTTTGCACGGCCACTCGGGATCGAGCATGGCGGCGCGGGCGTTCGAGACTCGCTTATTCATGGGGCTTTCCCGTCAGCTTTCGGCAGCCCGGGCGCGCCTCGAAAACCAGATCAGGAACATGGTAACCGCTAACTGGCTAGCCCAGCCGATCCACGCTGCGTCAGGCAAATCCGCAGCCCCGATAGATGGCAACTGCGCCAGCACCGCAGCAACGAGCGATACGACAAACACATAGAGTGCTGCCGCCTTTCTGAAAAGAAGCAGGACGCATCCGAGCAAGCCACCGAATACCGCTATAGCAAAGGCACCTGTAGCCCATGCGGGCCTGCTTTCTACGATCATGCGATACGCATCGGGCATTGCAGCGACCGCCTCGGGATTAATCTGCGAGGCGAAATTGATGCAGCCGAGGAGATTGAAAACGAGCCCCGCTGACGCAATCGCCCAATAACTCCAGCGAACGGTTGCTGCGGACTCGTCACTCATCGCTTTGATTGCTCCGAAGGGCTGGTGGCCGGTTCGAAGACCGGCCGGCACCAGTCAAGTGCGGACGGGATTTCGTCTACTCGTACAATCGTACCATTCGCACCCGGGCGCCTCGGCCAATGATGGTTCTCGTCGTATTCCGCGCGTGGTTCTCTGCCCGTACCGCGACAAGTATCGGTCGTGCCGGCTACTGAATGGCTTCAGCCAGTTTCGACTGCCAGGTGTCGAGCGCCGGCCTCGGGTTCAGGTTTTCGTCGTAAAGCCCGATGTCACGCCAGATGCGCGCGACCGGATCCTGCTGCAGCGCGCCGTTCCACAGGGCGTCGTAATCGACCAGTGCGAACCAGACGATGAACTGCGCGTCCAGCAGTTCGGCGGCGTCGAACAGCGTGTTCATGTAGGCGTTTTGCAAATTGGCGTTGCTGACGATGTCGACGCCGAACGTCGGAATCGTCACGTCTTCCGCGGCCCAGCCGGTTTCGGCGATCGCAATGGCCTTGCTGCCGGCAATCGCGGCAATCTGCAACAGCCAGTCCGTCGGAAGGTTGGCGGGATCGCCGCGGTCCGCGTGATCGAAGAAGATGTACGGGTAGATGCTGATGCCGACGACGTCCACGTATTGCAGAACGCGCGGCACCTGCGCGGCGATCGTCGCGGCGGCGTTCGATGCCGGCGACTTCAACGCGACGCTGATCATCAGCTGCAGGTCGGGGAACTGGGTGCGCAGCGAGGTCGAAACGGCTTCGGTAAAGACGACCAGCCGGTCGAATTCGGCAAGGTCGTTGATTGCGAGCTCGCTGACTTCGATGCCGAGGTTGAAATAGTCCGGATCGAAGCGCTGGATCAGGTCCGCGACGAAGTTTGTGTAGGCCGTAATCACGTCCGGGTGGTCCAGGCCGAGCGTGTCCCACGGCGACGGCAGCGGCTGGTTCGGTGCGCTGCCCCAGTAGTCGGCGAGTCCGTCACGCGCGCCGTTCAAGGGGCTGACGGCAAGGTAAGTGCGCATGTCCGCCGGCGTGTTCGCGAGACGCCCGCTGATCTCGGCCTCGACCTCGGCCGCATACGCGGTGCCGTTCAGCGCTTCGTCCCAGGGAATACCGCCGTCGAGGTGGTGCGCAATGAAGTCGCCGAGCTGCGCCGCCTCCGTGTAGACGAAATTGACGGCTGTCGGCGTCGCGTCATAAGGCCACGGCGTAAATCCCATCTCGTAGGAGCGCGTCGCCGGCGGTGGCGGAAGGACCGGCGGGGGAGGTGCGGTGATGCCAGCGGAACCGCCGCCGCAGCCCTGGAGCGCGAGGGCAGAAAGGGCAATCGCCAGCCATGTGTAGATTCGACCGTTCATCGACGCCAACTTACGACAGGCGACACGGCCTGTCCGTGCCCGATTTCTCAGCGCGGGGCATTCGGTTGCCACGATTCAATCACTTATGTGCGCCGGGCGGCTGGCCTGGAACGAAAATTTCCAGCGTGTGCAACATTCCTCCCGCGGGAGGCGGCTATTTTGGAAGGTTAATGTGATTTCTCATCGACCAGGCGTTCATCCCGAGACGCTAACGCTCCACGCGATGAATCGTTGCCTGTTCGAAGAGAATCGCCTCGTCATCCGTTCCGTAACTCAGCAGCCCGGACGTAAACAAGGCGCGCTGTCCGAGGTCGACGACCATCGTCATGTAGTTGCGCGCCTCGACCATCTGCCAGATCACCATGTAACGGTCATTGCCGATCAGTTTCGCGCGATAGGGAAACCCTTCCCCCGACTGACCTTCGTTCGGTCCGGCGACCCAGCGAAATTTCACCAACCCGTCGTAGAAATTCAGGACGACGGTCCCGCCGTCCGTGTACGTGTATTCCAGCTCCGTACCATCCAGCGCATGAGGATCGGCATCCTGTGCCGAAGCGAGGAAAGGCGCGAGCGCTCCGACCATTATCCAGGCCAGCAACACGTTAATTGTTTTCATTGTTCACCCCCCCTTTGCTGAACAGGTCGCGCTCCAGGTACCGAACGACGATGCTGATCGCCCGCCCGATTCGACGTAAAAATCAGCCGCGATAGCGTAATCAAAGCGTAGCAGCGCACCGGCAGGGTCGAGGGGACTTAACCAACAATCAACGGCTTACGGGAGTGCAACGCCGTCCCGCCCGCCAAACGTCCGACGGACCGAGTTCAGCCCCGATTAATCCGCCTGTGGTGTCATATGCATCTGCTCCACGACCCACCCAGTTCCTGGAGGGCGTATGAGGGATCATGATGCGCTGGACAACAACCCGCATGTGTCACGGACGGCGCTCAAGGCACTGCACAACGAGCTCTACGGGTGGGCACTGTCGCGCTGCGGATTTGCCCCGGACGTCGCCGAGGACCTGATGCAAGAGGCTTATGTCGAAATCCTGAGCGGCCGCGCGAAGTTCTCGCAGCAGTCGACTTTGAAGACGTTCCTGTTCGGCGTGGTGCAGAACCTCGCGCGAGGCCGCTTCCGGCGCCGGGCAACGCGGCTCCGCGTCGTCGAGCAGTACGCCGCGGAATCGCCGCCGTCGGAAACGTACGGCGAAGATCCATGCGTCTCCATCAACGCCCGCATCTGGCAGGCGGTGCAGGCATTGCCGAACCGGCAGCGGGACATCACCGAACTCGTGTTTTGCCGCGACATGACGATCGAGCAGGCATCGGAGGTCATGGGCGTCACCGTCGGCACCGCGCGCGTGCACTATGACCGCGCGAAAAAAGCGCTCGCCAAGGCGCTCGAGGAACTGAAGCCAACCGGGTCGACGCGATGAAGGACGAAGATCTCAAGCAGGCGCTGAAATCGGCGTGGGCTGCGAACGAGCCCGGGAACGGGTCGACGTTCGAGGAATGCCTCGCTGGCGCCGAGACGCGCCTGAAGCGCCAGCGCAAGCAGTGGCGCCTTGCGGTCGCGGCGGCCGCTATTGCGGTGATTACTGTTACCGCGCTGATCTGGCCACTGCGTGAAGCAGCGGTCACCGATCCGATCGTCGACGAACTGCTGATCGCCGATGCGCTGATGAATTCGACGAGCTGGCAGGCGCCGTCCGATGCGCTGATGCCGGAACGGCAATTTGACATATACCGGGACCTGCCATTCGGCAAGGTGTCAACGGAATTACAGGAAGGGTCGTTACTATGAGAAGGAACACCAGATTGATCGCGACACTGGCAGCTGTCGTCGCACTCGCCACCGCCGGCATCGCCGTTGCACAGGCGCCCGGACAGGAAAAGGATCCTTTCCAGGGCAAGCTGTTTCCGCCCAACGTGATCCTGGAGCACCAGGCCGAACTGGGCTTGAGCAAGGAGCAGTTCACCGAGATCCGGGCCACCGTGGTCGAGGTGCAGGCCTCGGTCGCCGAGCACGAATGGGACCTGCGGGAGGCGTACCAGAACGTGCTGGCGAGCCTGGACGCATCGCCGGTCGATGAAGACGAGGTGCTCGAGAACGTGGATGCCGCACTGAGGGCGGAAAACGAGGTGAAAAAGCGCCAGGTCGCAATGCTGATCCGGCTCAGGAACCTGCTCACGGACGAGCAGGTCGCCTACCTGAAATCGTTGCGCGGCGACTAGCCGCAAATCGTTGCGCGGCGATTAGCCGCAAATCGTTGCGCGGCGATTAGCCGCACACTTTTTCACAAACTCGCGTCACTAATCGACAGGACCGAATGGGGGAATGAGGCAGGGTTAAAGAGGGAAACCCGACCCAGGTCCTCGCCACGATCGCGCAATTGGCTCTACCCTCGAGGCGCCGGTCTCGATACCGACAGGACACGACATGCAAAAGACCCGACTGCTCTCACTCATCGCATCCACGATGCTGGCGCTCGCGGCCTGCGGCGGCTCTTCCGGCGGACCGACGAATCCGCCGGGTCCACCGCCACCACCGCCGCCGCCACCGCCGGTCTCGATGGCCGAGGCACACCAGTCCCTGAACCAGGCTTCGTCAGGTGCCAGCCCGACCGAGGGCCAGAACGTCGTCGACATGGGCCTCGAAGCCTGGATCGACGACCAGATGCAAAA
>CALKYK010000495.1 GCA_938003715.1 uncultured Gammaproteobacteria bacterium | reverse complement strand
TCCGGCATCCGCTGGCGCTTGCGCTCGCCCAGTTCCGGGATTTCCTCGGTCACGATGTCCTGATGCTCGACCGCGATCACCGGCAGGTCGAACCCGACCATCTTGCCGATCTGCCGCGCCCAGGAACCGGTCGCGGTGACGACATGCTCGCAGGTGATGTCGCCCTTGTCGGTCTTGACCTGCCATTCGCCGGACGGAAGCTGCGCGATGCCGGTCACCTTGGTGTGGCGGTAGATCTCGGCGCCGCCGCTGCGCGCGCCCTTCGCCAGCGCCATCGTCACATCGGCCGGCGCCACATGCCCGTCCTGCGGATGGTAGAGCGCGCCGACCAGCCCCTCCGTGTTGCAGAGCGGCCAGAGCTTGCCGATGTCGTCCGGCGTGAGAAAGCGTACGTCGATGCCGATCGTTCGCGCAGTCGCTGCGTACTGGTAGTACTCGTCCATGCGGTCGGCGTTCATCGCCAGGCGCAGGTTGCCGACCTGCGCGAAGCCGACGTGCTGCCCGGTTTCTTCCTCGAGCGAGCGGTACAGGTTGACCGAATACTTGTGGACCTGGCCGACGCTGTAGCTCATGTTGAACAGCGGCAGCAGGCCGGCGGCGTGCCAGGTGGAGCCCGACGTGAGCTCGCCTTTTTCCAGCAGCACCACGTCGTCGCCCCAGCCCTTCTTCGCCAGGTGATACAACGCGCCGACGCCGACCACGCCGCCGCCGACGACCACAACCTTAGCCCTGGATTTCATTGCTCCCCTGTCCGCTCCGGCGCACGGCGGCGCGTGCGCTTCGTTCCCGTCCGATTCGTTGTTGTCCTAAAAGTGTGCCTGCGGTTCTTTCGCGAACAGGGCCTCGACGCGCGGCGCGAAGTGCTGCAGTGGCAGGCTGTCGTAGTCCGGGTCGAATGACGGCTGGTCCCAGTTCGCGCAAAAGTCGACGCAGTCGTCGAAATACTCGTGGCCGCGAAACCGCTCGCGCGCGTTCCGGTCCTCGCCGATGAACTGGAACCAGTAGTAACCCTGGAACAGCCCGTGATGCTGGATGATCCAGTGGTTTTTCTCGCTGACGAACGGTTTCAGCATCGCGGCGGCGACCGCCGAGTGATTGGCGGGTGCCACGGTATCGCCGATGTCGTGCAGCAGCGCGCAGACGACCGTTTCGTCGTCCGCGCCGTCGCGTTCGGCGCGCGTCGCCGCCTGCAGTGCGTGCTCCAGGCGGGTCACCCGGTACGGACCTGCGTCGTCCATGCCGGCGAGCGTTTCGAGTATCCATTCGGCGTAGCGGCCGGCCTGCGACGCCTCGTGCGCAAAGATCAGTTCGTAGTCGGCGGCCGTGCCGTCGGCCATCGCGGTGAATCCGACCTTGCCCTGCATATGCCGATTCCTACGCGCGGCGCCGGCGCCGGCCGCGTCCGCCGCGCGCACCGCGGGCCCCCTCGCCGGCGTTCGGGTCGCGGTATTTGCGGATCCAGCGCGTGCAGTCCGGGTCGTGACCCATCATCACGTCGGCGCCGAGCCCCGCCTTCATGCGTTCCTCGTGCAGCGGGTTCGTGGTCGCCGAGGTCATGCCGGCGCCGATCGCCATGGTCAGGAACGCGCTGTTGATGCCGTTGCGGTTCGGCAGGCCGAAGCTGACGTTCGACGCGCCGCAGGTCGTGTTCACCTTCAGCTCGTTGCGCAGGCGGCGCACGATGTGCATGACCTGCTTGCCGGCCGAGTTGATCGCGCCGATCGGCATCACGAGCGGGTCGACGACGACGTCGGCGTGCGAGATGCCGTGGTCTGCCGCACGTTCGACGATTTTCTTCGCCACCTCGAAGCGCACGTCGGGATCCTCGGAGATGCCGGTTTCGTCGTTGGAAATCGCGACGACCGCGGCACCGTGCTTCGCGACCAGCGGCAGCACCACTTCGAGGCGTTCTTCCTCGCCGGTGACGGAGTTGACCAGCGCCTTGCCCTGGTAAACCGACAGGCCGGACTCCAGCGCAGCGACGATCGAGGAATCGATCGACAGCGGCACGTCGGTGACCGACTGCACCAGCTTGATCGCCTCGGCGAGGATCGCCGGCTCGTCGGCCAGGGGGATGCCGGCGTTGACGTCCAGCATGTGCGCGCCGGCGGCAACCTGCGCGAGCGCATCGGCCTCCACGCGACTGTAGTCGCCATTGCGCATTTCCTCGGCCAGGATCTTCCGCCCGGTCGGGTTGATGCGCTCGCCGATGATCACGAACGGCCGGTCGAAGCCGATGCGTACTTCCTTGCTGGCCGAGCTGACCACGGTTTCTGTCATGTTCGATTACTCCCCGGTACGGCCGCGACGTCGCGGCCGCCTATCCTATCAGGCACAGGCCGCGGCGCGGCGTTCCATGATCAGCCGCGGGCCCGTTTCCGCCGCCTGCGCCGCGTCACGGCAGTAGGCGTCGGCGCCCACCGCGCGGCCGAATTCCTCGTTCAGCGGCGCGCCGCCGACCAGCACGATGTAGTCGTCGCGGATTCCCTGCTTGACCATCTCGTCGATGACCACCTTCATGTACGGCATCGTGGTCGTCAAAAGCGCCGACATGCCGAGGATGTCCGGGCGGTGCTGTTCCAGCGCCGCGAGGTAGTCCTCGACCGAGTTGTTGATGCCCAGGTCGACGACCTCGAAGCCCGCGCCCTCCATCAACATGCCGACCAGGTTCTCGCCGATGTCGTGGATGTCGCCCTTGACGGTGCCGATGACCATCTTGCCG